>NZ_JBHZGK010000007.1:0-239595 GCF_051900425.1 Frateuria sp. GZRR33 | reverse complement strand
GGGGGGGGCGGCCCCCGCCCCCCGGCCCCCCCCCCCGCTTCCGCTTACAGGTAGGTCAGCGTGAAGTTGACCGACGAGGTCACCAGGCCGGCGGTGGTCGTGGTGGCGGTGGAGATGTAGCGGGCCTTCATCGTGGTCGAGCCGGCGCCGGAGGTCACCGCGATGCTCGGGGCATTGGCCTGGGTCGAGGTGTTGATCACCTGGTCACTGCTGTTGAGCAACTGGATCTGCACGTTGGAACCGCCGCTGGCGGTCGTGTTCTTCAGGTTGCCCGTGGCCGCGTCGACATTGCCGCCCGCGAACGTCATGTTGGCGCTGGCGGTGTTGGTGTCGCAGCCGCTCAGGGCGACGTTGAACGAGGTCGCGCCCGCGGTGGTGCCCACGGTGGAACCGAACGCGGCGGTCATGACGGTCGGCAGGGCGACCGTGCTGCCGCCATTGACGGCGATGGTGCAGGTGTCGGCGAGCACCTTGCCGGAGAAGTTGATGGTGCCGGTGCTGGCGGCCTGGGCGGAGGTGGCGAAGCCGGCGGCCACGACAGCGATCAGGGCGGCGGAGAGAAGGCGCTTGGACATGCTGGTTCCTCTGAAGTGGGTTGTTGCAAGACTCAAGTGATCGGGTGCGGTGCAGGCCCTGCGAACATTCCGAGCTGTCGTCCGCGGCATGGCCAACAAGCAGGGGCCTGTGTGGCTGTGACGCCCTTCGCAAGTCCTGTGCCAATGAGCGCACAATTCCGCCAAACCCTTGGCGCGCATGGGGCTGTGCCAAAAAAATGCCGCCTCGATCGCGAGGTGGCCGTCCCCTTCCCGGTGGACTCCCCAGTCCCGGTTTTGCCCCTGTGCGTCACATGCTTCACATTGTGATCACAATCACAGTTTGCGCACTCAAGTCGCGCAAGGCAAGGCCGATATGCCGCCCGTGTAAAGGGTGCTTGACACGTTTGGTCGCCACGCTTAGGCTTTGTGTCAAGTTTACTTGACAGGACTCGCCGGGGTGGCGGGTCGGTCGGGCAGGGGGTTTCCGAAATGCCGCGCTTCAACGAAAGCCAGTACCGCCGCCAGCTGTCGGTCGCGATGATGGCGTACATGGCCGCGATGCTGCTGGTCTGGCCGCTCAGCCGTACCGCCGCCAGCGTGCCGCTGAAGGTCGTGCTGGCGGTGGTACCGGTGCTGCCGATGCTGTTCGTGATCGGCCTGATGGCCCGGCGGATCGGTACAAGCGACGAGTTCGAGCAGCGCGTGCATCTGGTATCGCTGGGTGCTTCGACGGCCCTGCTGGGCGCGCTCAGCCTGGTCGGCGGGTTCCTGGCCGCGGCGGGCGTGCTGGTGCTGGACGGCAGCATCCTGATCTGGGTGTTCCCGGTGACCATGCTCGGTTATGGCCTGGCCCGCTGGTGGCTGCTGGTCCGCCACTACGGCGGGAGCGCCAGTTGCGAGACCGGTTCGCTGGGCTGGCGGCTGCTGTTGCTGGCCGTGCTGGCGTTGATGGTGCTGGGCGCGGCCTGGTGGCGCGGGCGACTGGACGATTTCCAGGCCGGCCTGCTGGTCGGGCTGGTGCCGGGCGTGCTGGTGGTGCTGGCCGTGCTGTTGTGGCGCCGCCTGCGCCGCGGGTCGGGCGAGGGCTGAGCCATGCCCGTGCGATCCATGGCGGGGCCGCGCCGTCGATGAAGAACCAGGTGCGCGACCTGCGCGGGGAGCAGGGATGGTCGCAGGCGGACCTGGCCGAACGGCTGGATGTCTCGCGCCAGACCGTCAACGCCATCGAAACCGGCAAGTACGACCCGAGCCTGCCGCTGGCGTTCAAGATCGCGCGGCTGTTCGGTCGGCCGATCGAAGCGATCTTCCAGCCGGCCGATGCAGAAGGATAGGGAGAGAGAAGGACATGAACAGGTTGCTGCGTCGCTACGCGAGCCGACTCTGGTTGCCGACCACGGTGATGCTGGTCGTGGCGGTGCTGTTTCTGCGGTATGCGCGGCAGCTGCCGCCGGGCGGCAAGCTGATTGCCGTGGCCGTGCTGATGGCGAGCTACGCCTGGACCGGCTGGGCGGAGTTCCGCCACATGCAGCTGATGGACGAGATGCGCCGCCGCCTGGAGATGGAGGCGATGGTGCTGGCCTTCATCGCCGGCACCGGCCTGGTGCTGGCGATGTTTTTCCTGCATTCGCTGAGGCTGGTCGTGATGCCGTTTGCCGCGGCGCCGATGGCGCTGTTCGGTTGCTACGTACTGGCGCAGCTGTGGGCGCGGCTGCGCTACCGCTACTGGTCGCTGTAGGAGGACGCATGAGACATCGCACCGCCGTCATCGTCGCCACGCTCGTGCTGCTGGTCTGCGCACGGATGCCGGCCTGGTCGGCGGCCGCCTCGCCGGATTGGGCGGCGCCGCCCGCACCGCTGGCCGCGCCGGGTGACGGACAGGTCGAAGTGGACGTCGCATGGGAGCTCGCGTCGAAGCTGGGGCGCTGGCTGGAAATCACCTTTGGGAAGGGACGGGAGTTGAGGACATGGCTTTGAAAGCGCGCACCGTGCTGCGCATCGTGGTGGTCGCCGCCGGGCTCGGCCTGCTGGCGTGGAAGCAGTTCCATCCGCACGCGCCGGCGACGGGCGGAAACGACGCGGTGGCCGAAACGGCGCCCGCGAAAAACCAGGCGCCGGCCAGGCCGCACACCTGGAAGCTGGGCAAGCTCACGCTGACCGCCTGCGAACTGGGCCGGCCGGACAGCGGCCTGACCACGGCCGCCTGGTGCGCGCCGTTCGAGGTGCCGGAGAACCGCGACGATCCCCACAGCCGCCGGATCAGGCTGAACGTGGCGGTGATCCGCTCCGACGCGCAGGTGCCGGCCAGGGACATGCTGGTGTTCCTCGCCGGCGGGCCTGGCCAGGCAGCCACCGAGACCTGGCCGATGATCGCGCCGGCGCTCGATCCCCTGCTGGCGCATCGCAACGTGCTGCTCATCGACCAGCGCGGCACCGGCAAGTCCAACCCGCTGGACTGCAAGGCAGCCGACAAGAACGACAGGATCGGCGCGGTCGCCGGCTTCGATGCCGAGCGCCTGCGCGCGCAGGTCGCCGCCTGCCTGAAGGAAGTGCAGGCCAAGGCCGATCCGCGCTTCTACACCACCACCGCGGCGGTGGCCGACCTGGAGGATGTGCGCCAGGCCCTCGGCGCGCCGAGCTTCGACCTGGTCGGCGTGTCCTATGGCACCCGCGTGGCGCAGCAGTATGCGATGCACCATCCCGATGCCGTGCGCAGCATCCTGCTCGACGGCGTGGTGCCCAACCAGCTGGTACTGGGCGAGGACTTCGCGCGCAACCTGGAGGACGCGCTCAAGGCGCAGTTCGCCCGCTGCACGGCCGAGTGCAAGGCGCGCTTCGGCGACCCGTACCAGACGCTCTACCAGTTGCGCGACGCGCTGCGCGCCAACCCGCACAAGGTCAGTTTCCGCGATCCGCAGACCTACCAGAGTGTCGAGCGCACGCTGAGCGACGACGCACTGGCCAGCGTGGTGCGGCTGTTCGCCTACTCGCCGGTCACCACCGCGCTGCTTCCGCTGTCGATCGATGCGGCCGCGCACGGCGACGTCGGTCCCCTGCTGGGCCAGGCCAAGCTGATCAGCGGCGACATGGCCGACAGCATGAACGGCGGCATGCAGTCCTCGGTGATCTGCAGCGAGGATGCCGACCTGCTCCAGCCGCGTCCGCAGGACGCCGACACCATCCTGGGCACGCGCATGATCGACACCCTGCAGGCGGTCTGCTCGGTGTGGCCGCACGGCACGCGCCCGGCCGACTTCCACCAGCCGCTGAAGACCGCGATCCCCACGCTGCTGCTCTCGGGCCAGTTCGACCCGGTGACGCCGCCGCGCTACGGCGAGGAGGTGCTCAAGGGTCTCTCCAACGGCCGCCACCTGGTGCTCAACGGCCAGGGCCACAACGTGATCGCCGCCGGCTGCATGCCCACGCTGGTGAAGAACTTCGTCGAGAAGCTCGATCCGGCCAAGCTCGATGCGAGCTGCCTGGACCGTCTGCAACCGACCCCGCTGTTCATCGATTTCAACGGAGCGACCCCATGATCGAGGTCAAGGATCTGCACAAGGCGTTCGGCGCGGTCAAAGCCGTCGACGGCGTCAGCTTCACCGCCCGCGACGGCGAGATCACCGGCCTGCTCGGCCCCAACGGCGCCGGCAAGACCACCACGCTGCGCATGCTCTACACGCTGATGAAACCCGACCGCGGCCAGGTGCTGGTCGACGGCGCGGACGCGGCCACCGATGCGCTCACCGTGCGCCGCCACCTGGGCGTGCTGCCCGATGCGCGCGGCCTGTACAAGCGCCTCACCGCGCGCGAGAACATCGACTACTTCGCGCACCTGCAGGGCCTGCCGGACGAGGAGGTGCGCAGCCGCCGCGAAGCGCTGATCGAGGCGCTGGACATGGCCGACATCGCCGACCGCCGCACCGAGGGCTTCTCGCAGGGCCAGCGGGTGAAGACCGCGATCGCCCGTGCGCTGGTGCACGACCCGCGCAACGTGATCCTCGACGAGCCGACCAACGGGCTGGACGTGATGGCCACCCGCGCGCTGCGTCAGTTCATGCTCAAGCTCAAGGCGGAGGGCCGCTGCGTGCTTTTCTCCAGCCACATCATGCAGGAGGTCGCCGCGCTGTGCGATCGCATCGTGGTGATCGCGCACGGTCGCGTGGTCGCCGACGAGACGCCCGACGCGCTGCGCGCGCAGACCGGCGAGGCGAACCTGGAAGAAGCCTTCGTGAAACTGATCGGCACCGATGAGGGACTGGCCGCATGAACAGGATGGAGAACCACCCGTTGCGGCGCAGCCGCGCATTCGTCACGGTGTTCCTGAAGGAAGTGCGCGAGAACCTGCGTGACCGCCGCACGCTCATCAGTGCGTTTCTCACCGGCCCGCTGCTGACCCCGCTGCTGTTCACGATGCTGATCAGCTTTACGGTGAACCGCGAGCTGGACAAGGCCGAGCAGCCGCTCAAGGTGCCGGTGATCGGCGCGCAGTACGCGCCCAACCTGGTCGGCGCGCTGAAGGCCGGCGGCGTGCTGCCGCAGCCGGCGCTGGCCAATCCGGAACAGGCGGTGCGCGACCAGCAGGCCGACCTTGTGCTGCGCATCGCGCCGGACTACGCCAAGGCCTGGCGCAGGGGCGAGCCGGTGCAGGTGGAGGTGATCTACGACTCCTCCCAGCGCGATGCGAGCACGCCGGTGGAACGGGTCACCAAGCTGGTGGAGAACTACTCCCGCCAGCAGGGCGCGATGCGGCTGGTGGCGCGCGGTCTTTCGCCGGCGCTGGCCTCCCCCGTGGTCGTGGCCAAGCGCGACCAGGCCACGGCGCAGTCGCGCGCGGTGCTGATGTTCAACATGCTGCCGTACCTGTTCGTGCTGACCATCTTCATCGGCGGCATGTACCTGGCGATCGACCTGACCGCCGGCGAGCGCGAGCGCCAATCGCTGGAGCCGCTGTTCGCCAACCCGGTGCCGCGCTGGAAGGTGTTCCTCGGCAAGCTGGCGGCGATCTGCGCGTTCTCCACCGCCAGCCTGGTGATCTGCCTGGTCGCCTTCTCGGTGGTCGGCCGGTTCATCCCGACCGAGAAGCTCGGCATGGAGGTGCGGCTGGGACCGTCCTTCGCCCTGCACGTGCTGCTGCTTCAGCTGCCGCTGATCGTGCTGCTGGGTGCACTGCAGTCGCTGGTGGCCGCGTTCGCCAAGAGCTACCGCGAGGCGCAGACCTACCTGTCGCTGCTGATGATGGTGCCGATCCTGCCGAGCATCTTCCTGATGGTGATGCCGCTCAAGCCGCAGAACTGGATGTATGCGGTGCCCCTGCTGGGCCAGCACCTGGGGATCATCGACCTGGTGCGTGGCGATGGCGTCGGCGCCGTGCCGCTCGCGCTGTGCCTTGCCGGCACCTCGCTGGCGGCACTGATCGCCGCGCTGGTGACGATGCAGCTCTACCGATCCGAGCGGCTGGCGATCTCCGGCTGAGACGCGATACGGCAGCGGGCCAGCACTGCGCCCTCTACCCTCCGGGGAGAGGGCTGGGGTGAGGGGTCAAGGCTGGCGGGGTGACAGGTCGAGGCCGGTGTGTCACTCATTCCCGCTCTGGTGAGGGGTTCGGGCGAGCTCCGGCCCCTCACCCAATCCTCTCACCGGAAGGGAGAGGGAGCTTGGTCAAGGCGTCGTGCTGCTGCTCGCCGCTGCAGGCAGCGGCTGTACCGGCGTCCTGTCCTCGGGCCGGCGAACCAGCTTGCCCTGTTTGAACAGCTCGGCCGCGACCTGGTAATACGCAGTCGCGTCGTCGATGTCCTCCGGATCGCGCGGATGCGCCGGTGACGCATCGCCCGTGGCGAAGTCCGGCCGCAGCTGCTCGAGCTTCTTCTGCGGCTCCAGGATCGTCAGCAACCCCTGGTGCAGGTAGCCGAGCTTCTCGTAGGTGGCGGGGAACGCCCGTTCGCGCCCCGGCGGCAGCTGGAAGATGTCGTAGCCGAAGAAGCGGCTGCGGTAGCTGAAGTGCAGCAATCCCAGCAGCGTCGGCGCGATGTCGATCTGGCTCATGAACCGGTCCACCCGCCTGGGCGCGATGTGCGCGGGCGCATAGATCCACAGCGGGATGTGGTAGCGGTTCACCGGCAGGCTGGTCTTGCCGGCGCTGGAGGCGTCGTGGTCGGCGGTGATCACGAACACGGTGTCGTCGAAGTAGGGGCGCTTGCGCGCGCGCGCGATGAAGTCGGCGATCGACCAGTCGGTATAGGCCACCGCGCCCTCGCGCGTGCCGTTGCGCTCCTTCACCCGCCCGGCCGGGAAGGTGAACGGCCGATGGTTGCTCGTGGTCATGACGTGCAGGAAGAACGGCTTGCCCTCGCCGTGGATCTTGTCCATCTCGCCCAGCGCCAGCGTGTACAGGTCCTCGTCGGCCACGCCCCACACGTTCTCGCTATGGATCGTCGCGCCCTTGGGGATGTCCTTGCGGTCCACCGGGATGTAGCCGTTGTGGCCGAAGAAGTAGTTCATGTTGTCGAAGTAGCCGTAGCCGCCGTAGACAAACTCCGACACGTAGCCGCGATCGTTGAAGATGTCGGCCAGCGAGAACAGGTTCTCGTTGTGGTGCATCTTCAGCACCGAGTCGCCCGGCGTGGGCGGGATCGACAGCGACAGCGCCTCCAGTCCGCGCACCGTGCGCGTGCCGTTTGCATAGACGTTGTCGAAGAACAGGCTGTCGTTGGCCAGGGCGTCCAGGTGCGGGGTGATCTCGCCGTGGCTGGCGCCGAACGTCTTGAGGAAGTCGGCCGACAGGCTCTCCACGCTGATCAGCACCACGTTGAGGTGCCGCTCGGGGCCGGGGTTGCGGATCGCCCGGGTCAGGTCGTGCGCATCGTCGCTGACGTAGGTCGCGTCGGGCGTCTTCAGCGCCGTGCGCACGCGCCCGAAGGCGACATCGTCGGGCAGGGTGCGGTAGAAGCGCGAGTAGTCCAGGTGGTTGCTGCGGAAGGCGGCAAAGAACTGGTAGATGCCGTTGCCGGCCAGCTCGTTGACGTACTGGTTGTCGCTGCGGTCCTTCAAGGTGCCGTTGACGGCCAACACCGAAAGCCCCGTCAGCACGAGCCACGCCAGCACCACCTTGCCGCGCCCCAGCAGGCGGCTGCCGCCGTCCACGGGGCGCAGCCAGCGCCGGCTCAGCCACACGATGAGGAGCGCCAGCAGGCCGATCAGGCTCATCCACAGGCCGATCGGATAGGACTCGCGGATGTTGCCCACCACCTCGGTGGTGTAGACCAGGTAGTCGACCGCGATGAAGTTGAAGCGCACGCCGAACTCGCCCCAGAAGACGAACTCCGAGGCGGCCACGAACAGCAGCCAGAACACCAGCAGCAGCGCCAGCAGGTTGAGCGTCCAGTGCCCCACGCGCGAAACGTAGACGCGCCGCGGCACCAGCCACAGGAACAGCAGCAGCGGCCAGGCCACGTAGAGCAGCGTGACCAGGTCGTAGCAGGCGCCGATGCCGAAGGCGTAGAGCCAGTACAGCGGGTTGTGCGGCACGCCGGGGCCGGTCATCGCCAGCAGCACGATGCGGGTCACCGCCCCGATCAGCAGGTAGGTGACGCCGAGCCACCACAGCGGGCGGAATCGCTGGCGCAGCGGCTGATCAGGCATGGCGGACAAGGACATGACGACCCCTGGGTGTGGGACTGGATGGCAACATGACTTTATACACGGCGGCGCTTGGCCGGTGCTTAGGAGGCCCGCCAGCGGGAAACTCCAGACTCCTTCTCCCCACGGGGGAGAGGGCGCTTGGGGTTATCGAACAAGAGCAGGTGCGAGCCTTCGGCTCCCTCTCCTTTCCGGGGAGAGGGTTGGGGTGAGGGGCGGGGCTCGCCCGGACTTCCGATGGCGCGTAGTCCTCTTTTGGAATGCGGAACGAGAGCATGCGCACATCACCCGCCGCTTCCCGCAAGCCTTGGCCCCTCACCCCAGCCCTCTCCCCGGAGGGGAGAGGGGGCTGGTTTGCGGCTGGGTTGCAGGCGGTGGCTTTGTGGAGCATGCAGGTGCGAGCCTGTGGCTCCCTCTCCCCGGAGGGGAGAGGCGGCCTGGTTTGCGGCTGGTTTGCAGGCGGTGGCTTTGTGGAGCATGCAGGTGCGAGCCTTCGGCTCCCTCTCCTTTCCGGGGAGAGGGTTGGGGTGAGGGGTCGGGGCTCGCCCGGACGTCCGATGGCGCGCAGTTCTCTTTTGGAATGCCGAACGAGAGCATGCGCACATCACCCGCCGCTTCCCGCAAGCCTTGGCCCCGTACCCCAGCCCTCTCTCTGAAGGGGAGAGGAGGCCTGATTTGCGGTGGTTCGCGGGCGGTGTTTCGCGGGCGGTGGTTTCGGGGGCCGTGTGGACGGGACGCCCCTGCTCCCTGACCTGGAGGGGAGGCAGGACTCTCAGTCTGTGGTGGGTTTCGGGACGGCTGCGATGGCCGCCACGCGCGCCTTGTCCATCGCCTCGCCGATCGCCGGTCCGCTCAGCCCGCGCGCGATGAATTCGGCCGCATTGACCGACGCCGCCGCGTCGCGCGCCGCGCGCAGGAATCCCGCCTGCGGATAGGCCGCCTCCGCGCGCCCCGACCGCCCGCGCTTGTCTGCCTCGCACACGACGAGGAACGTCTCCAGCCGCTGCGGGCGCCGCAGGGCATCGAGCCTGGTCAGCAGCCGCAGCACGGTCGCCGGCTTGAGCTCCAGGGCGCGATGCGCATTGAGATGCTCGCGGCAGGCCAGTTCGGCCAGCGCGGCGTGCTCGGCCGGCACTTTCAGTCGCGAGGCCAGAGCGCGCAGCGGTGCCACGCCGGCATGTTCGTGCCCGATGTGGCTGGGCAGCACGTCGGCCGGCGTGCACGCCTTGCCCAGGTCGTGGCACAGCGCACAGAAGCCGACCAGGTCGTCGCCGGGGGCCAGGCGCGCGGCCATGTCCAGCACCAGCTCCAGGTGCACCCCGGTGTCGACCTCGGGGTGGTACTCGGGCCGCTGCGGCACGCCGTAGAGCGCGTCGACTTCCGGAAACAGCACCGCCAGCGCGCCAGCTTCGCGCAGCACGCGCAGGAAGGTGGACGGTTGCGGTTCGGCCAGCGCGCGCCGGGTTTCGGCCCACACCCGTTCGGGTACCAGGTGGTCGACCTCGCCGTCGGCGACCATCGTGCGCATCAGCGCCATGGTTTCCTCGGCCACGCGGAAACCCAGCGGCGCGAAACGCGCCGCGAAGCGGGCCACGCGCAAGAGCCGCACCGGGTCCTCCACGAACGCCGGCGACACATGCCGCAGCACGCGCGCTTCGATATCGCGCTGGCCGTCGAAGGGATCGACCAGCGCGCCCGACTCGTCCTGCGCGATGGCGTTGATCGTGAGGTCGCGCCGCGCGAGGTCCTCCTCCAGCGTCACGCCGGGGTCGGCGTGGAAGGCGAAGCCGTGGTAGCCGTGGCCGGTCTTGCGCTCGGTGCGCGCCAGCGCGTACTCCTCGCCGGTATCCGGATGCAGGAACACCGGGAAGTCCTTGCCGACCGGCCTGAACCCCTGGGCGAGCATCTCGTCCGGCGTGGCGCCCACCACCACGTGATCGTGGTCGACCACCGGACGCCCCAGCAGCCGGTCGCGCACGGCACCACCGACCAGGTAGCGGCGCATGTCAGCGGGTGGCGCCGGCGGTCGCGACCGCGCTGGCCGGCGCGGTGGGACAGGTCACGTCCTTGCGCGGCGTATGGACGTCCGGAAGGCTGTAAGGCTGCCCGATCGGCGGCATCCGCGAGGCCAGCGGCAGGGCCTTGCCGGAGAGGCGCCAGTCGTAGATCACGGCGAAGGCCATCACGCGGGCCACGTAGTCGCGGGTCTCATGGTAGGGAATGGTCGCCACGAACAGGTCCGGCGGCAAGTTGCCGCGTTCGCCGAGCCACTGGTCGACCTTGTTCGGGCCGGCGTTGTAGGCGGCGCTGGCCAGCCACGGCGCGCCGCTGAAACGCGCGGCCATCTGCGCCAGGTAGCGCGTGCCGAGCATGATGTTGACCGCCGGGTCGTACAGCGACTGGCCGCCCTGCCAGGCCAGCCCGTTCTTCTTCGCCACCTGCGCGGCGGTGGCCGGCACCAGCTGCATCAGGCCGCGCGCGTCGGCGCCGGAGTGCGCGTCGCTCATCCAGGCGCTCTCGGCGCGCGCGATCGCATAGGCCCAGGACGGGTCGATGCCGGCCTGCTGCGCCTGCGGCACCACGCCATCCTGGCTGGCCAGCGGGAAGCGCTGGTCGTAGTAGCGCAGCGCATCGCCGCTGGAGTAGGTGAACACCGCGCGGTCGTACCAGCCACGCTCGTAGGCCAGCCGCGCGGCGATGCGCAGCGTGGTGGCGTCGGCATCCCCGAGCGCGCGCGACCATTCGCGGCGCGCCAGTTGCGGCAGGTTCACGGCGAACAGTTCGAAGGCGCGCTGCAGCCCGGGCTTGTCCAGCAGCGCCTGTTCGCGCTGGGCGTCGTCCGGCGGGTCGAGCGGGCAGATCGCGTAGTCGTCCTGCACGCGGTCGGCGGCGAGGAAACCGTAGTAGGTCGGCTCCTGCGCGAGTTTCGCGAAGAGCGTGCCGGCCTGGTCGGCCTGGCCGGTGGCGGCCAGTGCGCGGGCGCGGAAGTAGCGCCACTCGTCCTCGTCCTGCTGGCCGGCGGGCATGGCGTCGATCGCGGCCAGCACGGCCGGCCAGTCCTGCCGTGCCAGCGCGACGCGCGCGCGCCATTCGCGGCTGGTGTCGGTCTGCACATCGGCGGGCAGGCTGGCCAGGCGGACCAGCGCGTGCTCGTCGAAGTCGGTGGCGTGGAACAGCGCCAGCGCGTAGAGCACGCCATCGCGCTGTGCGGGGGTGAAGCTGAAGCGAGGCGCCAGGCGTTTCCAGCCGGCGTCGGCCGCGTCGGTGTCGCGCCGGGCCAGGCGCTTGAGCGCCAGCGCGGCCGCCTGGCGGTGGCGCGGCGTGTCGGGCCACTGGGTTGCATCGGCGACGGCGGCGGCCGGGTCGCGCAAGGCTTGCGCCAGTCGCGCGGCGGCCTTGCCTTCCTCGCCCGGCAGCCAGCCGGCCAGCGCCGCGATGGTGCCGCCCTGGCCCGCGTCGATCGCGCGATCGATACGTGCCCACAGGCGCGCGCTGGTGAGCAGGCCGGCATCGTGCGCGGCGTCGAGCACCGGATCGCAGGTGTTGGGCAGGCTGGGGCTGTTCCACAACGCGGCCAGGTCGCGCTCGAAGTCGAGCGTGCCGCCCTGCGCCAGTCTGGCTTGCAGCGCGTCGCAGGCCAGCGCATCGCCGAGGCCGCTCTGGTACAGCGCCAGGAAATCGTCCCAGTGCTGCTGGCGCGCCTGGCTGCGCAACCAGGCGCGGCGCAGGTCGGCAGCGGGCAGCAGGTTGGGGTAACGCTTGATGTAGTCGGCGACCGTGGCGCGGTCGAGCGTGTCCACGTCGTGCTCGAGCGCGGCTGCTTCCAGATAGGGATACAACGGGTAATCGGCCAGCTCCTTGGCCCAGCTGCGCCAGCCGTCGCCGCCCTGCTGGGCCACCGCCCAGGCCTGCCTGAAGGCGAGGCGCTGCTCGGCCAGCGAGGGCGCGGCATGTACCGCCGGCGCAAGGAAGCACCAGGCGGCGAGGGCGAACAGGAGGTGCGACAAGGGGCGCCGGGCGCGGGCGGCCGGGGAGGTGTTCGGGGTCATCGTCACAAGTGTAGTAATCCGCGGTAAGCGCAGCGTTAATCGCCGGCATCCTGGCGCAGGCTTGATAAGCTGGCGTTTTTTGCCCGCCGCAGGAATCCATGTCCGCCACGCCGCCGCTTCGTTCCCGCCCGCACTGGCCCGCGTGGGCCGCGCTCGTGCTGGCAGCCCTGGCCGGTGTGGTCGGCTGGTGGTGGATGGGCCGACCCGTGGCGCTGCCGGATGCGCCCTCCTCGCGCATCGCCTGCGTGTCGTATGCGCCGTACCGGCGCCCGGGCGAAACGCCGTACGACCCGAGCACCTTCATTGGCCCCGAGCGCATCGATGCGGACCTGCGCGCGTTGTCGCAGCGCTTCGACTGCGTGCGTACCTACTCGCAGGGCCAGGGCCTGGCCGCGGTGCCCTCGATCGCCCGGCGCTACGGCATGCAGGTGCTGATGGGCATCTGGCTCGGCCGCGACCCGGCGGCGAACGCGCAGGAAATCGCCAGGGGCATCGCCACGGCCAACGCCAACGCCGACGTGCTGCGCGGGGTGATCGTCGGCAACGAGGTGCTGCTGCGCGGCGAACTCGCGCCGCAGACGCTGGCCGGCTACGTACGCCAGGTGCGTGCGGCGATCCCCGCCGCGGTGCCGGTGACCTACGCCGACGTGTGGGAGTTCTGGCTGCGCTATCCGCAGATGGCGCAGGTGGTCGACTACCTGACCATCCACATCCTGCCGTACTGGGAAGACGAGCCGGTGCCGCCGGAGCACGCCGTGCGTCACGTGGCGCAGGTGTATGCGCAGATGCAGCGCGCGTTCCCGGGCAAGCGGGTGATGATCGGCGAAACCGGCTGGCCCAGCGCCGGCCGCCCGCGCCGTGCCGCGCGCGCCACGGTGGTGAACGAGGCGCGCTACCTGCGCGAGTTCCTCGGCTACGCCGCCAAGGTGCACATGCCCTACAACGTGATCGAGGCCTTCGACCAGCCGTGGAAACGCATGCAGGAAGGCACGGTCGGTGGCTACTGGGGCATCTTCGACGTGGACGCGCGGCCGAAATTTCCGATGACCGGACCGGTGGTGGAAGAGCCGCGCTGGTGGTGGGGCTGGATCGCCGGTGCGGCCGGTGCGGCGCTGTTCGGCCTGGCCGGCGTGCCGCGCAACAAGCGCGCTGCGGGCGGCTTGCTGCTGGCCGGCTTCGCCAGCGGTGCCGCACTGGCGTGGCAGGGCCGGCAGATGATCTTCGCCTGTCGCGACCTGTTCGAGTGGGGTGCGTCCATCGCCGCCTGCGTGGCTGCATTGGCGACGGCGTTCTGGCTTGCGCGCGGTATCGTGCACCGCCTGGCCGGGCGGGAGGCCGTCCCGTCGGCACCGGCCTGGCTGCTGCTGGGCTGGCTGTTCGCGATGGCCTGGTACGACCTGCTGCTGGTATTCGACGGTCGTTACCGCGACTTCCCGCTGGGCTTGTTCGTGCTGCCGTGCGTGGGCTACTCGCTGGCCAGCTGGCTCGATTCGCAGCCGGCGCGTCCGCCGCTGGAGCACCGCCTGCTGGCCGTGCTGCTGCCGGCGCTCGGAACGCTGGTGGTGGTGCAGGAGGTGGGTCTCAATCTCACCGCCTGGCTATGGCTGGGGCTGAACCTCGCCCTCGCCGTGCCGGTGCTGGCGGCGTGGTGGCAGGCCATCCGCCTGGGCCCGCAGCAGGCGTAGCGCGCCGACCAGCAGCGCGAACGCGCCGGCCTCGAAGCAGTACAGCACCAGTGCGGCCACGCCCAGCGCGGCGGCCAGCCACGCGGCCAGCGGATGGCGCCAGAACAGCGCGATGAAGGCCGCGGTAAGCGCCGCGTAACCGTAGGTGTAGCTGAGGAAGCCCAGCACCGCCCATTCGCGCCAGGCGCACCAGGCCGGGCCACCGCCGACGGTGCACAGGTTGGCCACCGCCGGTGGCTCGATCACGCCATAGCGCAGCGCGGAGGCGGCGAGCGCGACCAGCGCGAGGGTGAACCAGGGCAGGGCCAGGCGCAGCGTGCGGCTCATCGGCGCAACCGGTGGGCGCGTGGCGCCAGTGGGGCGGCCAGGCGGATTTCCGCCGCCAGCGGCAGGTGGTCGGAAAACGCCTGCGGCAGGGCCCAGACGCGTTCGAGCGTGAGCGACTCGGACAACAGGATGTGATCCAGCGCCCGCCGCGGCTTCCAGCTGGGGAAGGTCGGCGTGGGCTGTTCGGGCGGCTGCAGGCTGCAGCGCGCGAACAGGTGGCGCATCTCGGCGCTGTGCGCCTCGGTATTGAGGTCGCCCATCAGCACCACGTTGGGGTAGCCGTGGAGGACCTCGGCGATGAAGGCGAGCTGGCGCGCGCGCGCCTGCGCCGACAGCGAAAGGTGGGCGATCATCACGGTGAGCGCCTCGGCCTCGGCGCCGTAGCGCACCAGCAGCGCGCCGCGGCCGGGAATGCGGCTGGGCAGCGGGTAGTCGTAGACGCTATGCGGCTCCATCCGGCTGATCAGGCCGTTGGCCGAATGCGCCAGGCGCGCCATCGGCCGGTTCGGCTGGTGGCTCCAGAACGGCAGGCCGGACGCCTCGGCCAGGTAGCGGGTCTGGTTGAGAAAACCCGAACGCAGGCTGCCGGCATCGGCCTCCTGCAGGCCGATTACATCGAATTGCGGCAGCACCTCGGCCAGGCGGTCGAGGTTCTCCAGCTTGCTGCGGCCGGGCAGCACCGCGTTGATGCTGCGGGTGACGTATTCGCTGTAACGCTGCACGCTGGCGCCGGCCAGGATGTTGCAGCTGAGCAGGCGCAGGCGGCGTTCGGCGGGAGCCTTGTCGGGGAGGGCTTGGGCGGCGCTGGTCATCGAGGCGGATGGGGAAGGGGCTTGGTGGGCGGTCATTGCTTGCAACGTTCACCCTGGGCGTGGCGCAGCGAAGCCGAAGGGCCGTTCGATTCCGCCGCTGGCCCGCGGCCAGGGACAACGGTCACGGCAGCAGCATCGCCCCCCCTGTGTGAACGCGAGGCGCGCCCGGTTACTTGCCGGCCAGTTCCCGATCGACCAGCCAGCGGGTGAGCTTGACCAGTTCGTCCAGCGTCTTCACCTGGGCGCTGCGGTACTTGCCGTCCACCACGATGGTCGGGGTGCCGTCGATCTGCCACTTCTGCAGCAGGTCGAAATCCTTCTTCATCTGCGCGGTCGCTGCGTCGGAGTTGGCGATCTGGAGGAACTTCGCGCGGTCCACGCCCTGGCGTGCGTAGAAGTCGGCCAGCTCGTCGAGCGTGTTGATCGGGTAGTGGTCCTCGAACTTGGCCTTGAACAGGGCCAGGTGGGTGCGGTCGACCACGCCCAGTTGCCTGGCCGCGTAGTAGGCGCGGGCGAACGGCATCCAGGCGTCGTTGAAGGGCGCCGGCAGCAGCTTGAACTCCACGCCCTTGGGCAGCGACTTGCGCAGCTCCTCGGCGGTCGGCGCGAAATGCGCGCAGTGCACGCAGCCGTAGGAGAACACCTCCACCACTTCGACCTTGCCCGCGGGGCTCAGGCGCTCGTGCGGTGCGGGCAGCGTCACGTACTGGTCGCCCTCGGTGAAGGGCGCGGGCGTCTCGGGCGACGCGGTGCAGGCGCTGGCCAGCAGCAGGCCGCCGAGCAGGGTCAGCAGACGCAGGCGGGCGAAGTGCTTGATCATGGAAGTCTCCGAGGAATGGAAGGCGTGCGGCGTGGCGCGTGCCGCGCGAATCCCGCGCATTGAACCACCTCTGCGCCGACCCGGCGAAGAACCCGTGCGCGGAAACGCGACCTTGGACCGCGGATCGCAGCAGCGAGTTTCACGGCCGCAGGCGCCAGGCCGCTGCGGGCGAAAGACATCGCCCGGACGTGCGCTGCGGCGATCCTGCCAAGGCGGAAATTACTTCCCGGCCGCTTCCTTCGACACCAGCCAGTTCGCCAGTTCGATGGCCTGCGGGTAGCCGCCGGCGTCGCCGACGTCGAAACGGTACTTGCCGTCGACGATCAGCGTGGGGGTACCGGTGACGCCGTAGGCCTTGATCAGGTCGTCGGCGCGCTTCATCTGCGTGTTGATGCTGAAGGAGTTGGCGACCGCCACGAATTCCTTCGGATCGGCGCCGCACTTGGCGTAGACCTTGGCGGCGTCGGCGATGGTCGGCAGCGCGTCATGCGGCTTCAGGCCGTTGCCCGCCTGGTTCATGGCCGACAACTCGCCGCTCTTCCACACCGCGTCGTACATCGCGTCGTTGCACTTGTCGGCCACGCCCAGCGCCTTGGCGGTGAAGTAGGCGCGCTGCAGCATCGGCCAGTTCTCCTGCGGGATGAACGAGGCCGGCAGGTAGGCCATCACGGCGTCGGAAGGCAGGCTCGCGGCAAGCTGGGTGACCACCGGGTGGAACTGGTTGCAGGCCGGGCAGCCGTAGGAGAACACCTCGGTCACCTCGATCTTGTCGGTGGAGGTGGCCTTGGGCTGGGCCGGTTCGATGCGGAAGTAGTTCTTGCCCTCGATCCACTTGCCGTTGTCGACAAACGGCGCGGCCGGCGGAGCGGTGGGCGTGGGCGCGCCCGAGGCAGCGGCGGTGGTGGCGGCGTTCGCCGGTGCACTGGCGGCGGGGGCCGGGGCGCTGCTCGCGGCCGGCACGGTGTTGGCCGTGGGCGCGGTGGCCGTGGTGCTGCTCGGGGTCGGGGAGGCGGGCGCGCTGCCGGTGTCGCTGTCATGGCTGCAGGCGGCAAGGGCGAGCAGGGCGGCACACAGGATCGGCAGGCGCTTGAGCATGGGAACCTCGGAGCTTGGGCGGGAGGCCGGTGGCACCCCCGGGGCTGTAAACGGACACGCCGGCGGAGGCCGGCGTGTGGGATCGATCAGGGCGTGGCCGGCTTGTTGGGGCCTGCCGCGTCGTTCACGTGCAGGCCTTCGACGTAGCTGGACAGGGCCGCGATGTCCTTGTCGTCAAGCTTCTTGGCGATCGCCGGCATGATCTTGGCCTGCGCGTCGTCGCCCCAGGTGGTGCCGTCGCGCCAGGACTTGAGGGTCTTCTCGACGTACTGCGCGTGCTGGCTGGTCAGCTGCGGATAGGCCGCGCCCGGGTTGCCGCGGCCGTCGATGCTGTGGCACGCCATGCAGGCGGGGATGCCGCGCTCGACGTCGCCCTGGCGGAACAGCGTCTCGCCCTGCTGCACCAGCGCCGCGTCGGCCACGCCCGGCAGCGACTGCTTGGTGGCGAAGTAGGCGCCCAGGTCGTGCATGTCTTGCTCGGACAGCGGCGCGGCCATGCCCATCATGATCGGGTTCTGGCGCTGGCCCGCCTTGAAGTGGGTCAGCTGGCGGACGATGTACGACTCGTGCTGGCCGGCGAGCTTCGGGTACTGCGCGTCGGTGGAGTTGCCGTCCATGCCATGGCAGGCGCCGCAGGCGGCAGCCTTGCCCTGACCGGCAGCCGCATCACCGGGCTTGGCCACGGCGGCGACTTCGGCCGGGGCGGCCGGCTGGGCGGCGGAGGCGGCGGCCGACGGCGCGGCGCTCGCCTGCTTGCCGCTGTCGGCGGGTGCCGAGGGCGGTGCGTCGACGCCGGGCGCACCGGCCGAGCTCTTCTGCGCGGCGGTGGTGGCATTGGCCGGCGCAGCTTCCGCGGGCTTGGCGTCCTGCGCCATGACCACGCTGGCAGAGAGCGCAAACACCAGGGCGATCATGCCGCCGAGGGCAGCGGGCCGGAAACCGGCGGACCGAAAACTCATACACTTGTCTCCCGAAAGACGGCTCAATCCGCCGTGGACCGCTGCCAACATGGCCTGCGGCAGGCAGAAACCGCCGAATTATCCCCGCGCCACCGCATTCCGGTCAAACCGTTCCCATGTCCAATCCGCTCAACGGCGCGCAGTTCGTGCTGGCCGCCCACCGTATCAGCCAGTTGCCCGCCGACCAGGGCGCCGAAGTGGCCTTTGCCGGGCGCTCCAACGCCGGCAAGTCCAGCGCGCTCAATACGCTGACCGGGCACAAGGGCCTGGCGCGCACCTCCAAGACGCCCGGGCGCACGCAGCAGATGGTCGCCTTCTCGCTGCCGCCGCTCGCGCAGGGCGAAGGCGCGCCGCCGTTGGAGGCGCGCCTGATCGACCTGCCCGGCTACGGCTACGCCAAGGTGCCGGAGGAGCTGCGCGCGCACTGGAAGCAGGAGATCGATGCCTACCTGCACCGCCGGCGCAGCCTGCGCGGCGTGGTGCTGATCGCCGACATCCGCCATCCGCTGAAGGAGTTCGACCGGATGATGCTTCAGTTCTGCTTCGAGACGAACCTGCCCTGCCATCTGCTGCTGACCAAGGCGGACAAGCTCTCGCGCAACCAGGCCATGCAGGCGCTGGCGGCCGTGCGCAAGGGCTTCGGCGACGGCGTGCAGGCCAGCGCGCAGGTGTTCTCGTCGGCCGATGGCACCGGCGTGGAACCGGCGCGCGAGGCGGTGCTTACCCTGCTCCGCAGCCCGCGCGCGTGACCCGTAGGGTGGGCTTCAGCCCACCGGCATGCTCGCGGAAGGGCGGTGGGCTGAAGCCCACCCTACGAAAGCAGTCAGCCGCCCAGCGATTCCATGAACACCGCGCACAGCGCCGCCATGCCCTCGCGGTCGTCCTCGTCGAAACGACCCACGAGCGGGCTGTCGACATCCCACACGCCCAGCAGCGAGCCGTCCGGCTTGACCAGCGGCACCACGATTTCCGACTGCGAAGCCGCATCGCAGGCGATGTGGCCTTCGAACGCGTTGACGTCGTGCACCAGCTGGATTTCGCGCGTGCGTGCGGCGGCGCCGCACACGCCGCGGTCCAGCGCGATGCGCACGCAGGCCGGCTTGCCCTGGAACGGGCCGACCACCAGCTCTGTGCCGTCGAACAGGTAGAAACCGGCCCAGTTGAGGTCGGGCAGGCTGTTGAACACCAGCGCGCTGAAGTTGGCCGCGTTGGCGATCAGGTCGCGCTCGTCGGCGAGCAGGCCGCGCGCCTGGCTGGCCAGGTCCGCGTAGTGTTCGGGCTTGCTGGCGTAGGTGGTTTCGGCGAGGTGGAACATCGGCGCGTTTCCGGCGGCAAAGCCCGTATTATGCGCCCGACATCCGGTGGGGAAACCGTGCGATGAGCCTGACCGAGCAGCGCGAGGGCATCGAGGCAGGGCGGCTGGACATGTTCGTCGACGGCGCATTCGCCTTCACGCTCACCCTGCTGGTGATCGGTGGCGACGTGGTGCCCGACAGCGCAGGCGCCCTGCTGGAGATGCTCGGCGGCATCCCCGCCTTCGCCGTGTGTTTCTGGATGATCGCCTTTTTCTGGCACGGCCACGTGCGCTGGCGTCGGCGCTGCCCGCACGCAGACGGCGCCGGGTTGTGGCTGTCGCTGCTGCTGGTGTTCTTCGCGCTGATCTTCGTCTACCCGCTGCACATGATGTTCGCCAGCCTGTTCAACATGTTCAGCGGCGGCCGGCTGCCCAGCCGCTTCCGGCTGGCGGGGGCCAGCGAGATCCGCACGCTGCTGGTGGTCTACGGCATCGCTTTCACCTGCATGGCCGGCACGCTCACGCTGCTGTTCGGCCACGCTGCCAGACGCGCGCGGCGCGAGGGTTTCTCGCCGCTGGAGGCGCAGCGCGAGCAGCTGGTGTGGATCGTTCCCGCCGTGCTGGGCCTGGCTTCGGCGCTGGCGGCGCTGCTGCTGCCGCTGTCCGCGCCGCCGGCGCTGTGGTCGCTGCCCGGTTTCCTGTACGTGCTGATGTTCCTGATCGGGCCGCTCACCACGCGCTTCCGTCGGCGCCACGGCCTTGCCTGAAACCCGTCTTGCTTGCCCGTGAGCGTCGCGGCGCGGAACATGTCCGGTCCGCATGACGTTCCGGGACCGCAATGCAGAACACATCGAACGAAGGCAGCGCCATGTTTGTCGCCGGCACCGACACCGGCATCGGCAAGACCCACGCCGCCTGCACCCTGATCCATGCGCTGCGCGCGCGCGGGCTTGCAACGTGCGGCATGAAGCCGGTCGCCAGCGGCTGCCTGGAGACGCCCGACGGACGGCGCAACGAGGACGCACTGGCACTGCAGGCGGCAGGTAGCTGTCGGCTCGACTACGACTCGATCAACCCCATCGCGCTGCGGGAGCCGCTCTCGCCGCACCTGGCGGCGCGCCTCGAGCACACGACGGTGGCGATGGCGCCGCTACGGGCGGCCTTCGACCAGCTGCGCGCCGCGCACGAGATGGTGGTGGTCGAGGGCGTGGGCGGCTGGATGGTGCCGCTCGCGCCCGGCCTGCTCGCTTCGGCCATTCCGCGACAGTGGGGCCTGCCGGTGGTGCTGGTGGTCGGCCTTCGGCTCGGTTGCCTCAACCATGCGCTGCTTAGCGCACGTGCGATCCTCGCCGACGGCTGCCGCCTGGCCGGCTGGATCGGCAACCGCATCGACCCGGCCATGGCGGCGGTGGAGGACAACCTGGAGACCCTGCGCGAGATGCTTCCCGCACCCTGCCTGGGTGTGCTGCCCTACGGCCTGGATCCCGCCCAGGCCGCAGGGCGGCTGGAACTGGCGCCGTTGTTCCAACAGCGAACCGCGGCCCTGTAGGAGCGCACCTGTGCGCGACCGCCATGTCTGGCTGTGCGCGCAGGTACGCTCCTGTGAGAGACCTTGCCGCGTGGCGACCGCTTCACGCCTCGCATGCTTCGATGCTTCCACGCCCACCGCAGGAGTGCGCATGAGCAACCGCAATCACTATTACCTCTCGGTCGGCGACATCCGCCACGCACGCGGCGCCGATCCGGCGCTGGCCTGGCAGGGTTCCAGTCCGGACGATCTGGCCGCCGCGCTGCAGGAATCGCTGCGCGGCACCGGCCTGTTCGAGCGCTGGCGCGCCATGCAGCCGGACCCGGAGGAGGTCGACATGAGCCTGGCCGCCACCGACCCACAGGCGACTGCCAGCGCCAGGGTCGCCGATCTGCACGTGGACCTGGACGTGGTCACCGACCTGCCGATGCGCGTGGTGCGACCGCGCCTCAACTGGCTGATCGGTTCGAGCTGGCAGCTGCGCGACATGCGCGCCGCCTGACCAGCCGGCGAAGGGCGTCGGACTTCCGGCCCTTGGAAGTCCCGCCCCACTGTGGGTAGAGTCGAACGCTTGACTCGCCCGTTCCGCGCCGCGGACGCCACTTCTGGGGAAAACCGATGCCTCGTCTTCGCCTGCTCGTGATCGCCACCTCGATCGCCATGGCCGCCTGCTCGCAATCGTCCAACGACAATCCGTCCACGCCTGCGCCCACCGCGAGCGCGCCGGCAGCCAGCGCCACCACGTCGCAGGCCAACCCGTTCTTCGCCGCCAGCACCCTGCCGTTCCAGGCGCCGCCGTTCGACAAGATCCAGGAAAGCGACTACCAGCCGGCAATCGAAGAGGGCATGCGCCAGCATCTGGCCGAGGTCGAGAAGATCGCCAACAACCCCGAACCGCCGACGTTCGAGAACACGTTCATCCCGCTGGAGAAGTCCGGCGCGCTGCTGCGCCGGGCCATGCTGGCCTTCGACACCGTCACCGGCGCCAATACCTCCGATGCCCTGCAGAAGGTGCAGGAAACCGAGGCGCCCAAGCTCGCTGCACACCAGGACGCGATCTACCTCAACGACAAGCTGTTCCAGCGCGTGGAGGCGATCTACAACCAGCGCGACAAGCTCAACCTCGATCCGGAGTCGCTGCGCCTGGTGGAAGTGACCTACAAGGACTTCGTGCACAACGGCGCCAAGCTCTCCGATGCCGACCAAGCCAAGCTGAAGGATCTCAACAAGGAAGAATCCACCCTCAGCACGCAGTTCACCAACAAGCTGCTGGCCGCGACCAAGGCCGGCGCGCTCACCGTCGATGATGCGGCCAAGCTCAAGGGCCTGTCCGAGGGTGACCTGGCGGCCGCCGCGCAGGCGGCCAAGAGCCGGGACCTCGATGGCAAGTGGACGATCCCGCTGCAGAACACCACCCAGCAGCCGGCGCTGCAGGATCTGGATGACCGCGCTACCCGCGAAGCCCTGTTCAAGGCGTCCTGGAACCGCGCCGAGCACGGCGGCGACAACGACACCCGCGCCACCATCGAGCGGCTGGCGCAGATCCGCGCCGAGCAGGCCAGGCTGCTGGGCTACCCGACCTTCGCCGCCTGGAAGCTCGAAGACCAGATGGCCAAGACGCCCGAGCGGGCGCTGGACTTCATGCACAACCTGGTGCCGGCCGCGACCGGCCGCGCCGAACGCGAAGCGGCCGACATCCAGAAGGTGATCGATGCGCAGCACGGCGGCTTCAAGCTCGCCGCGTGGGACTGGCAGCACTACGCCGAGCAGGTGCGCAAGGCGAAGTACGACCTGGACGAGAACCAGATCAAGCCGTACTTCGAGCTCGACAACGTGTTGCAGAACGGCGTGTTCTACGCCGCCAACCAGCTTTACGGGCTGACCTTCAAGGAGCGCCACGACATCCCGGTGTGGCAGCCGGACGTGCGCGTGTTCGAGGTGTTCGACAAGGACGGCACCTCGATGGCGCTGTTCTACTGCGATTACTTCAAGCGCGACAACAAGGGCGGCGGCGCCTGGATGAGCAACCTGGTCGAGCAGTCGACGCTGCTGGGCACCAAGCCGGTGGTCTTCAACGTCGCCAACTTCACCAAGCCGGCGCCCGGCCAGCCGGCGCTGCTGTCGTTCGATGACGTGATCACCATGTTCCACGAGTTCGGCCATGCGCTGCACGGCATGTTCGCCGACACCAGGTATCCGTCGCTGTCGGGCGCCAACACCGCGCGCGACTTCGTCGAGTTCCCCTCGCAGTTCAACGAGCACTGGGCGACCAACCCGAAGGTGTTCGCGCACTACGCAATCAACTACAAGACCCATGAACCGATGCCGCAGGCGCTGGTCGACAAGATCAAGAAGGCGCGCCATTTCAATAGCGGCTACGACATGACCGAGCTGGTCGCGGCGGCGCTGCTCGACATGGGCTGGCACACGCTGCCGGCGGACGCGCCGAAGAAGGACGCGGACAAGTTCGAGATGGACGTGCTCACCAAGGACAAGATCAACCTGCCCTACGTACCGCCGCGCTACCGCTCCAGCTACTTCCAGCACATCTGGGGCAACGGCTACGCCGCTGGCTACTACGCCTACCTGTGGACGCAGATGCTGGCCGACGACGGCTTCGAGTGGTTCAAGGAGAACGGCGGCATGACCCGCGCCAACGGCGACCGCTTCCGCAAGATGGTGCTCTCGCGCGGCAACACCGAAGACCTGGCGCAGATGTACAAGGCGTGGCGCGGCAAGGAGCCGAGCGTGGAACCGATGCTGATCGACCGCGGGCTGAAGGACGCGCCCGAGGGCAACGAGAAGTAGGAAAAAGGCCGGCGCAAGCCGGCCTTTTTTTTGGGGCTCCCTCTCCCCTGTGGGGAGAGGGCTGGGGTGAGGGGACGCTCTTGCGTTGGAGCAACACCAGGGCGTGGCTCCGGTGGCATCTACGCGAGCCCCGGCCCCTCATCCCGACCCTCTCCCCGGAGGGGAGAGGGACTAGAGCGCAACGTCAGTAGGCGAATTCGCGGAACACCGGGTCCACACTGCCGCCCCACGGCCCGTGGAAGAGTTCCAGCTTGCGCTCGGCCGGCGTCTGATTCGCCTCGACGATCTCGATCATCGGCTCCAGGAAGATGCTCTCGTCGGCGCCGTTGCGGTTGAGCCGCGCGCGGCGCTTGAGCCCGTGCGTGGCGATCTTCAGCGTCTCGGCCGCGAGGTCGCGCACGCTGCCACCGCGGAAGGGCAGCTTCAGCGCCTGCCTGGGCACGCCTTCGCGCAGGGCGTGGCGCTCTTCCATGGTGAAGTCCTTGACCAGGTCCCAGGCCGCATCCAGCGCCTGGTCGTCGTACAGCAGGCCGACCCACAGCGCCGGCAACGCGCACAGGCGGTTCCACGGGCCGCCGTCGGCGCCGCGCATCTCCAGGTACTGCTTCAGGCGCACCTCGGGGAAGGCGGTGGTGAGGTGGTCGGCCCAGTCCTTCATCGTCGCGCGCGTGCCGGGCACGGCGTCGAGTTTGCCGTCCAGGAAGCGGCGGAAATCCTGCCCGGCCAGGTCGATGTAGCGGCCGTCCTGGTAACTGAAGTACATCGGCACGCCGAGGATGTAGTCGACGTAGCGCTCGTAGCCGAAGCCGTCCTCGAACACGAAGTCGAGCATGCCGGTGCGATGGGAATCGGTGTCGGTCCACACGTGCGAACGATAGGAGAGGAAGCCGTTGGGCTTGCCCTCGGTGAACGGCGAGTCGGCGAACAGCGCGGTGGCGACCGGCTGCAGGGCGAGGCTCGCGCGGAACTTCTTGATCATGTCCGCTTCGCTGGAGAAATCCAGGTTGACCTGCACGGTGCACGTGCGGGTCATCATGTCCAGGCCGAGGTTGCCGACCTTGGGCATGTACTCGCGCATGATCTTGTAGCGGCCCTTGGGCATCCATGGCATCTCGTCGCGGCGCCACTTGGGCTGGAAGCCCATGCCGAGAAAGCCCAGTCCCAGCCCGTCGGCGACCGAGCGGACCTCCTCCAGGTGCGCGTTCACCTCGCAACAGGTCTGGTGGATGGTCTCCACCGGCGCGCCGGAGAGCTCGAGCTGGCCGGCCGGCTCCAGCGTGATGTTCGCCTTGCCGCGCGTGAGTGCCACCGGCGTCTCCCCCTCCCGGGCGATGTCCCAGCCGTAGCGCGAGGCGAGTCCTTCCAGCAGCGCGCGGATGCCGCGCTCGCCCTCGAACGTCGGCGGACGCAGGTCGTCCGTGCGGAACCCGAACTTCTCGTGCTCGGTGCCGATCCTCCAGGCCTCGCGCGGCTTCTCGCCGGCGGCAAGGTAGTCGGTGAGTTGCTGGCGGCTTTCGATCGGGGTGCTCTTTACGGCACTGGGAATGGACACGGGCAAGCCTTGCTTGGGGGAGCGGCCACTATGGGGGCGTACAGGGCCACGAAAAGGGGGCCATGCCAAAATAGTGTACGCCGGGGTTCTGGTGGCCGCCGTGAAAGGTCCTGTTTGCTTGCCGGACAGGTGGATAAACGGGAGCGAACTGGACTGTTATGTTTTCGTGAGGACATTCCCTTGATGTGCCTGCCCGCAGGATGTCGCGGACAGGGGGACATCAGAGGAGGAACGAACACGATGTCCATCGAGTCAGCGCGTCAACGACTGACGCAAGCGACGCTTCCGGTCGCGGTATTGGCCGCCCTGCTTGCCCCCTGTATCGCGACGGCTTCGCCGCAGGTGGCGATCGAACGCGCAGGCCCCCCCGTTCCCACGCCGCACACCCAGCCGTGCGAGGTGCAACTGTTCAGCAATGCGCCGTTCGATACCCCGGCCACCGGTTTCGTCTTCACCCCGCCCGCCAACTGCCCGGGTCCGTGGGCCAAGGTGGTGCTGAGTGTGGACCTGAGTGGTTCGCGCGACGCCCGGACCCGCGGAATCGCCCTGGCGCTGGACGACGTGACCCTGTTCGTCGGTCCCACGCCCGACACCGCGCAGCCCGCGCAGTGGCACGTGGAGCGCGACCTGACCGATTACAGCGTCCTCTTCAAGCAGCCGGGCAACGGCGCGCTCACCGCTTTGCGCGCGTTCCGCGACATCGGCGGGAGCAGCACCCATGTGACCGGCAGTGCGACCCTGCGCTTCTATCCGCCGAGGGCCGGCAACCCGGCGCCGCGGGTACCCGACGCCGTGTTCCCGACCTACGCCAACCAGCTCGGCGGGCCGCCCGGGGTGAAGGATCTCGCCTCGCTGCCGCACAACATCGAGCGCGCCTACCTGGACGTGACCGCCAACGACGAGTCGTTCTGGTACAACTGCATCACGCCCGCCATGGCGCAGGCGCACCCGACCCTGATCAGCTCCGTCGCGCTCGGCCTGAGCCAGCGCGGGATCTATCCCGCCGAGCAAGGTTGCCTGCCGCACAGCTATTCGGACGTACTGGTGACCGTTGATGGCACACCGGCGGGCGTCGCGCCGGTGTTCCCGTGGCTGCCGACCCATTTCAGCATCAATTCCGGGCCGCGGCGGTCGCCGTTCTGGAACGTGGTCGATACGCCCACCGACAGCGCCCAGTCGCTGGACTTCGTGCCCTACCGTGTGGACGTCACCCCGTTCGCTGCCATCCTGAACGAAGCGGGTACCCATCAGGTCGCGCTGAACATGACGGCGCATTCGGACATCAACGACCAGTGGTTCCTTGCCCCGAGCACGGCCAACCTGCTGGTGTATCTCGACCCCGGCAAGAGCCGCCTGCCTGGTGCGGTGACGTTCAACTCGCTGCCGGCCGGATTGCCCGCGCCAGCGGTCAGCGACGGATTGGTGCAGGACGGCAACCTGCTGGATGGGCGGGTCGGTACGCGGCTGGATCGGAACTTCGAGATCCGCGGTTACGTGGACACCTCGCGCGGCCGTATCGAATCGTCGGTGACCCAGCAGTCCAGCTTCCAGAACGTACGGCAGTTCCACGTCAAGGATGATCCGGCCGACCACAACGACCAGCCCTACTACCGCGAGGACCTGTGGCTGCAGAGCACCACGCAGAGCACCAGCCGCCGCACGCGCAACGGCACGCTGCTCAGCGAGGACCAGGTTCAGGCCAGCTACCCCCTGGAGCTGCACTACATCGGCGCCGGCCGGCTGACCGACTGGTACAGCGAAGAGGGCACGCTCGACGTCGACCTGTTCGGCGGTTCGGTCAACGTGCACCAGCAGCGCCAGCTGGACGTGACCCACTCGCGGCATGGCCTGCAGCCGTACACCACCCAGCTGCGCGAGGAGTTCGAAGGCAACCATCGCGTCGACCCCGATACCGATGCGGACAGCAACTGGCACGCGGCGCATACGTTCATGTTCAGCGACAACCGCGGCAGCTGTTACCAGAAGGCGGTACTGACCCGGAACGGTTCGCTGGATGAGACCGCGACCGGCATGGGTTGTCCCAACGGAACCAACCACGTGCGCTGGTACGCGCATCCGGATGGTTCGGCCGACGGGCTGAGCTGGCAGCGACCGTAACCCGAAAAAAAACAGGCCGGCTGAGGCCGGCCTGTTTCGTCGGGAGGTCTGGCGACCTTACCGCTTCATCGAATTGAAGAACTCGTCGTTCGTCTTGGTGTTCTTCATCTTGTCGAGCATGAATTCCATCGCCGCCAGCTCGTCCATCGGGTGCAGCAGCTTGCGCAGGATCCAGATCTTGGCGAGCAGGTCCGGGTCGATCAGCAGATCCTCGCGGCGGGTACCGGAGCGGTTGATGTCGATGGCCGGGTAGACGCGCTTCTCGGCGATACGGCGGGACAGGTGCACTTCCATGTTGCCGGTGCCCTTGAACTCCTCGTAGATCACCTCGTCCATCTTCGAGCCGGTGTCGATCAGCGCGGTGGCGATGATGGTCAGCGAACCGCCTTCCTCGACGTTGCGCGCGGCGCCGAAGAAGCGCTTCGGGCGCTGCAGCGCGTTGGCGTCGACGCCGCCGGTGAGCACCTTGCCGGAGCTCGGCACCACGGTGTTGTAGGCGCGGGCCAGGCGGGTGATCGAGTCGAGCAGGATGATCACGTCCTTCTTGTGCTCGACCAGGCGCTTGGCGCGCTCGATCACCATCTCGGCGACCTGCACGTGTCGGGCCGCGGGTTCATCGAACGTCGAGCTGATCACCTCGGCGCGCACGGTGCGGGCGATTTCGGTCACTTCCTCCGGGCGCTCGTCGACCAGCAGGATGATCAGGTGTGATTCGGGATGGTTGTACTGGATCGCCTGGGCGATGTTCTGCAGCATCATCGTCTTGCCCGACTTCGGCTGCGAGACGATCAGGCCGCGCTGGCCCTTGCCGATCGGCGCGATGAGATCGAGGATGCGCCCGGTGATGTCCTCGCTGGATCCATTGCCGCGCTCCAGGTGGAACGCCTTGCGCGGGAACAGCGGCGTCAGATTCTCGAACAGCATCTTGTTCTTCGACGCCTCCGGCGGATCGCCGTTGATGTCGTCGACCTTGAGCATCGCGAAATAACGCTCGCCTTCCTTCGGATGGCGCACGCGCCCGGTGATGTAGTCGCCGGTGCGCAGGTTGAAGCGGCGGATCTGGCTCGGGCTGACGTAGATGTCGTCCGGGCCGGCGAGGTAGGACTCGTCCGCCGAGCGCAGGAAGCCGAAGCCGTCCTGCAGGATTTCCAGCACGCCCTCGGCCCAGATGCCGCCGCCGGAGCGGGCGTGGGCCTTCAGGATGGAGAAGATCACGTCCTGCTTGCGAGCGCGGGCGACGCCTTCCTGGATGCCGAGCGACTCGGCGAAGGCCAGTAGCTCCGGCGCCCTCATCCGCTTGAGCTCGGTGAGGTTGATCAGCCGGTCATTACTGCCGATGTCGGCGTTTTCGTCGTCCTCGGGCAGGCCGCGCGGGTTGTTGCGGTTGGGCTGGCCCTGGTTGCCGCCCTGGCTGCTGCCTTGCCCACCCTGCGGGCGCTGGCCGCGCTCGTGGCGGCGGCGGCGGCCACGGCCGTCACGCTCGTTGCGGTCGTTGCGGCGCTCGTTGCTGCCGTTGCCGTTGGCCTGCGGCTGGCCGTTCCCGTTCTGGCCGCCTTCGCGGGCCTCCTGCGGCGCACGCGGCGCGTTGTCCCCGGCGTCCATCGGCAGGCTGGCCTGCGCGGGGGCCGGGGCAGGTGCCGGAGGGGACGCTGGTGCCGGCGCAGGCGCAGGCGCCGGAGCCGGAGCCGCGGCCGCCTGGGCCGGCGCTGGTGCGGCGGCCTTCTCGGCAGCGGACTTGCGCGGGGCGCGGGTGCGCGGCGCGTCCGCGCTCTTGGGTTCGGCGCGCTTGGCGTCGGACGGGTCTTGGGTTTCGATATCGGACACGGGCAAACCTCGTGGGGGCGCCGTTGGAAGAACAGGAGGGAGGTACGAGCGTCGCGCGGTGCGCGCGGGAGGGGCGAAGCGGACCGCCCCTTTCGGTCGTGAAAGGCAATCTAGCATCCGCCGCGCGGCGCCGTAAAGCGCGCGCGGCGGGAAGTGCGCGTCAGAGCGCCTTGTCGATCATCTGGGAGAGCTGGCCCTTGCTCACGGCGCCGATCTGGGTCGCCTCGACCTTGCCGTGCTTGAATACCATCAGGGTCGGGATGCCGCGCACGCCGTACGTGCGGGGGGTCTTCTGGTTCTCGTCGATGTTGAGCTTGACCACGCGCAGCTTGCCTTCGTACTGCTTCGCCAGCTCGTCCAGCATCGGCGCGATCGCCTTGCACGGGCCGCACCACTCGGCCCAGAAATCGAGCAGCACGGGGGTGTCGGACTCCAGTACGTCCTTCTGGAAGGCATCGTCGTTGACGTGGGTAATCAGGTCGCTCACCAGGATCTCCGTGGTTGCGTGGGAAGAAGGTTTCAGGACCGCGCGGCCGGCATCGGCTACACTGGAGCGCCCATGTTGCGCGGGTTCCAACGGGAAGACTGCGGGGTTGCCGTTGCGGCAGGCCTCCATTCCAGCGTAACTCGGGTCGCGATTCAAGCGATTCAAGGGCGGCGACGGAGGGTTCCGTTGTCATAGGCGAGCCGGTCCGCGATGGCCCGCTCGCCTATGCCAGCGGAACCGTCGGTCGCAAGCCCTCCACCGGCGGGGACGAGCGACGGTGCGCGCACCAGACGGACGCGCGGTCGACCTGCCCGCAACCTCAACCGCCCCGCGCCTGCACGGCAGCGGAGCCGGGCCCGCCGTGCGGCCGCCCGCATCCATTCCAGTGAGCCATGTCCCAAACCGTACTGACCGACACCTTCTTCACCAACTTCGACCTTCACCCGCTGCTGCAGCAGGGCCTCGCCGAGGCCGGTTTCACCCGCTGCACACCGATCCAGGCCCTGACCCTGCCGCTCGCGCTGACCGGCCGCGACGTCGCCGGCCAGGCGCAGACCGGCACCGGCAAGACCTGCGCCTTCCTGGTCGCGCTGATGAACCGCCTGCTGACCCAGCCCGCGGTGGCCGAGCGCAAGGATTCCGATCCGCGCGCGCTGATCATCGCGCCGACCCGCGAACTGGCGATCCAGATCGACAAGGACGCGCGCAGCATCGGCCGCTACACCGGCCTGAAGACCGCGCTGATCTACGGCGGCGTCGACTACGACAAGCAGCGCCAGCAGCTCAAGGACGGCTGCGACATCATCATCGCCACGCCCGGCCGCCTGCTCGACTACTACAAGCAGCAGGTGTTCGGTTTCAACGGCGTCGAAGTGATGGTGATCGATGAGGCCGATCGCATGTTCGACCTCGGCTTCATCAAGGACGTGCGCTTCATCTTCCGCCGCCTGCCGGCGCGCGAGCAGCGCCAGGTGCTGCTGTACTCGGCCACGCTCAGCCACCGTGTGCTGGAGCTCGCCTACGAGCACATGCACGAGGCGGAAAAGCTGGTGGTGGAGACCGACAACGTCACCGCCGACAAGGTGCGCCAGGTCGTCTACTTCCCGGCCAAGGAAGAGAAGATGCCGCTGCTGCTCAACCTGCTCGAGCGGGAGAAGCCCAGCCGCAGCATCATCTTCGTCAACACCAAGGCCGCCGCCGAGCGCATCACCGAGCGGGTCAAGCGTCAGGGCTACCGCGTCGGCGCGCTTTCCGGCGACGTGCCGCAGCTGAAGCGCCAGAAGCTGCTGCAACGTTTCCAGGACGGCCAGCTCGACATGCTGGTGTGCACCGACGTGGCCGCGCGCGGCCTGCACATCCCGGCGGTGAGCCACGTCTTCAACTACGACCTGCCGCAGGACGCCGAGGACTACGTGCACCGCATCGGCCGCACGGCACGTCTGGGCGCCGAAGGCGACGCCGTCAGCTTCGCCTGCGACCTGTACGCGATGAGCCTGCCGGAGATCGAGACCTACATCGGGCAAAAGATCCCGGTGGCGACCGTCGAGGCGGACATGCTGGTGATGCCCAAGCCGCGCGAGATCGATCCGCAATTCGCCGCGCAGGCGGCGGCCGACAGCGCACAGTTCGGCGACAAGGTCGAGGCGCGCGGGGACGAGCGCAAGGGAGCCCGCGACGGCACGCGCCGTGGTCGCCGCGGCGGCGAGCGTGGCTCCCGCGAGGATCGCCCGCCACGCGCACCGCGTCCGCCGCGGGCAGAGGGCGAGGCCGCCGTGGCGACCGAGCCGCAGCCGGGCGTCGTGGCCACGGGTCCGGCCGCACCGGACGCCACCCCGGCCGCGGATGGCGAGGGCGCACGCAAGCGCCGGCGCCGCCGCGGCGGACGTGGCCGTCGCCGCGAGGGTGGCGAGAATGCCGCGCCGCAGGCCCAGGCAACGACCGAGAATCGCCCGCCGCACGGCGAGCGCAAGCCGCCGCGTGAGCGTGGCGCCGGCCCGTCCCGTCCGTCGCGCCAGGTGACCGTGCAGTCGGGCGTGGAGTCGGCTGGCAAGAAGCCGGGCTTCTTCCGTCGCCTCACGCGTCTGTTCACCGGTCGCTGAGCCTTGATCCTTCTCCCCCTCCAGGGAGAAGGTGCCAGGAGCGGATGAGGGGCCGGGGCTTGCGATGGGCTCCACCAAAGCCACGCTCAACGTAACGTGCCGCAAGGGTGGCCCCTCACCCCAACCCTTTCCCCGGCGGGGAGAGGGGGCTTGGTCCGTGGCAACCTGGTGATCCTCAAGGAAGCGGGGCTTCTTCCGCGCGCGACGGGCACCAACCGCATCAGGCATTCCCGTATCCTTTGCCCCTGGTGCGGGACAAGGAACCACACGCGGTGATCCGCTTCGACCAGGTGAGCAAGCGCTACGAGGGCGGCCATGAGGCGCTCTCGCAACTGTCCTTCGAGGTGGCGGCCGGCGAGATGGCCTTCGTCACCGGCCATTCGGGCGCCGGCAAGAGCACGTTGCTCAAGCTGATCGCGCTGATCGAGCGGCCCTCGCACGGGCAGATCGTGGTTGACGGCCAGGCGCTGGCCAAGGTCGGCCGCGGCGGCATCCCGAAACTGCGGCGCCGGCTGGGCATGGTGTTCCAGGACCATCGCCTGTTGATGGACCGCACCGTGTTCGCCAACGTGGAACTGCCGCTGCTGATCGGCGGCATCGCGCCGGCCGAGCGCAGCCGCCGTGTGCGCGCCGCGCTGGAAAAGGTCGGCCTGCTTTCGTACGAGCGGCAGTTGCCCGATTCGCTGTCCACCGGCGAGCAGCAGCGCGTCGGCATCGCCCGCGCCATCGTCGCGCGCCCGGCGGTGCTGATCGCCGACGAGCCGACCGGCAACCTCGATCCGCAACTGGCGGTGGAGATCATGGGCCTGTTCGCCGAGTTCCAGGACATCGGCACCACCGTACTGGTGGCCAGCCACGACCTCCCGCTGATCAAGCGCATGCACAAGCGCGTGGTGGTGCTCGACCACGGCCGTCTGGTGGCCGACATTCCGGGCGAGGAGGTGCTGTGAACGCGCCTGCCGTCACCGAAAAGGCCGCGCCGCGCAGCGAGCGCAGCCAGTCCCGCCGCCTCGCCGGCTGGCGCGAGCACCACGGCTGGAGCGCGGCGGCGAGCCTGCGCCGGCTCGGCGGACGCCCGCTCGGCACGCTGATGACCGTGTCCGTGCTTGGCCTGGCGCTGGCGTTGCCGTTGGCGTTCTACCTGCTGCTGGCCAACGTGCAGTCGATGGGCGGGGCGCTGGGGCAGAACCCGGCGGTCAGCGTTTTCCTTAAGGCTGACCAGGCCGGCCCGCAGGCCAATCTGCTGGCCGGCGAGCTGCGCACCCGGCCCGACGTCGCCGGCGTGACCATCAGGACGCCGCAGCAGGGCCTCGATGAATTGGCGACCTTGCAGGGTTTCTCCGGCGCCGTGCATGCGCTGGACGATGCCAATCCGCTGCCGTGGGTGCTCGTCGTGCAGCCCAGGGCCGGCCTGGATGCGACGGCCGTGAACGCACTGATCGAAAGCCTGCGCGGCGAACGCGCGGTGGACCTGGTGCAGGACAGTGGCCAGTGGCGCAAGCGGCTGGATGCCCTGCTCGACGTCGGCCATCGCTTGGTCCTGGTACTGGCCGCACTGCTCGCGCTGGCGGCGCTGCTGGTGGTCGGCAACACCGTGCGTACCGATATCGCCAGCCGCAGCGAGGAAATCGGCGTGCTGATGCTGCTGGGCGCGAGCCGCGCCTTCGTGCGCCGGCCTTATCTGTACGCGGGTGTCTGGTATGGGCTGTTCGGCGGCGTGCTGGCCTCGCTGCTGGCGCTGGCCATCGAGCTGGCGCTGGCCGGCCCGGCGGCCGAACTCGATCGCGCCTATGGCGGCAGCCTCAGCCTGGGCGCGTTGCCCTGGTGGCTGCTGCTGGCCGTGCCGCTGGCGTCGGCGGTGCTGGGCTGGATCGGCGCACGGCTGGTCAGCGCCCGGCAGCTGCGCAAGGCCGCATAGGAGCCACGGGCGCCAGCCGCTTCCGGGAAGCGGCAGCGGGTGGACGATTCCGGCCTTTTCTCGGTCCCGGGTCGCTCGATGGGCAAGAAGGGCGGGATGTGCACCGCGCCACCGCTTTTGCTGCCCGGAACGCTTCTGCCGCCCGCGCGCCCGGGCGCCTTAGTGACCGCCTTCGCAACCGGCGCAAGGCGTGATGGTGCAAGATAGCCCCGGGTGCGCGCGGGGCGTACACGGGGTTCGATGTGGATGGGTGGGGCATGAATGCAGACGTTGGCAGCCGCGCCGGCACCGCTCCGCGGGTGCTGGTGGTGGATGGCTCCAAGGTGGTGCGCCAGCTGATCACGCGCGTGCTCAAGGCCGAGTTGCCGGAAGCCGAGCTGGTCGATTGCGGCAGCGGCGCGGAGGCGCGCGGGCTGATCGAGCAGGGCCCGTTCGACTTCATCACCATCGCCCTGCGCCTGCCTGACATGGACGGGCTGGAACTGGCCCGCCACGTACGCGAATCGGCCCAGGCCTACGTGCCGATCGTGGTCGTTTCCGGCGACGTCGACGCGCGCCTGCACAAGCGCGAGCTGGGCGACGTAACCGACTATTTCGACAAGTCGCTGGGCTTCCAGGCGCTGGCCGATTTCATCCGCGGCTACGTCCGTCCGGAGGCGACTGCCGAGGGCACCGTGCTGTATGTGGAAGACAGCCGCGTGGTGGCGCTGGCCACCCGGCGCATGCTGGAGAAGATCGGCCTGACCGTGCGCCACGTGGTGAGCGTGGAGGACGCCCTCGCCATGCTCGAAACCGACCGCGCGCAGGGCCAGATCGGTGCCGACGTGGTGCTCACCGACGTCAGCCTGAAAGGCGAGCTCACCGGCGGCGACCTGCTCGAGCGCATCCGCAGCCACTTCGGCTACGGCAAGGGCCAGCTTCCCGTGCTTGTGATGACCGGCGACGAAAACCCGGCCAACCAGGCCGCGCTGCTCAGGGCCGGCGCCAACGACCTGGTCGAGAAGCCGGTCGAGGAAAAACTGCTGGTCACCAAGCTGCTGTTCCAGCTGCGCGTGGCCAGGCACCTGCGCGAGCGGGCGCAAGGCGCGTGAGCGAAACCGCCGAAGCCGAACGCATCCGCCTCGAACCTTCCTGGAAGGCGCGCCTGGGCGACTACCTGGAGCGCCCGGACATGCGTGCGCTGGCCGAATTCCTGCGCGCCGAGAAGCGTGCCGGCAAGCTGCTCTACCCGCCGGGCCCGGAGATCTTCAACGCCTTCGCGCATACGCCGTTCGACAAGGTGCGCGTGGTGATCCTGGGCCAGGACCCCTATCACGGGCCCGGCCAGGCGCACGGGTTGTGCTTTTCGGTGCGGCCAGGCGTGCCGGTGCCCCCTTCGCTGAACAACATCTTCGCCGAGATCGAGCGCGACCTGGGCATAGCGCGCCCCGACCATGGGTGCCTGACGCCCTGGGCCGACCAGGGCGTGCTGCTGCTCAACAGCGTGCTGACCGTCGAGCAGGCCCGCGCCGGTGCGCACCAGAACAAGGGCTGGGAAGGCTTTACCGATGCCGCCATCGAGGCGCTGAACCGCGAGCGCGAGGGCCTGGTGTTCCTCCTCTGGGGCGCCTACGCGCAGCGCAAGGGGCGGCTGGTCGACCCCCATCGTCACCTGGTGCTGAGCTCGGTCCACCCCTCCCCGCTATCGGCGCACCGCGGCTTCATCGGCAACGGCCACTTCTCGGCCGCCAACCGCTATCTGGAAAGCCGCGGCCAGGCGCCGATCGACTGGTCGCTGCCGCCGCGTTCACGGCTGGCCGATTGACAGGCACACTGGCCGGTGGGATGGTCGGAAAGGACCCGACAAGGAGAGTGTCAATGCGCTATCGCATCTGTGGTTTTCTGGTGATCGCCTTCGCGGCGACGTTGCCCCTGGCCAGCGCAGCCGATGAGGTCGGCTCGGCCCGGCAGGCCCCTGCCTTCGACCAGATCGACGCCAACCACGACGGCACGCTCAGCCGTTCCGAGTTGCCCGACGGCCTGCAGGATCTGCGGATGCATTTCACGCAGTACGCGTACGCCGACCACCGCATCACGCGGGCGACGTACGAATGGTACACGGCTCCCGCCTTGCAGTGGCCCGGAATCCGCTTCGCGAGGCCCGCCGGCCGATACGCGTTTTCGCAGCCCTACATCCGGAGACAGGCGCCCGGCACGGCTCCGACGCCACCAGTTCACAGGCGATAGATTGCGCATGTGAACAATAGCGGCATACCGCGTGGCAAGGGGCTGGCGAGGCCGCCCGCATTGCTGTACGATTCGGTACAATAAATCCCGCAGCTGAAACTTTTCGCTCCTTTAGCACTCCCAACAGTGGAGTGCTAAGCTGCGATTTACTTGCCGGAGGTTCCACATGTCCCAAGCCTTGGTGACCGCCAACCTGCCGATCCCCAGCGTCGTTGGCAGCCTGGATGCCTACATTTCCGCCGTGCACCGCATCCCGGTGCTCAGCCACGACGAGGAGCAGGCGCTGGCGCGCCGCTTCAGCGACGAAAATGATCTGGATTCGGCCAAGAAGCTGGTGATGTCGCACCTGCGTTTCGTGGTCCACGTGGCCCGTGGCTATTCGGGCTACGGCCTGCAACTGGGCGACCTCATCCAGGAAGGCAACATCGGCCTGATGAAGGCGGTCAAGCGCTTCGACCCGGACCAGGGCGTGCGCCTGGTCAGCTTCGCCGTGCACTGGATTCGGGCCGAGATGCACGAGTTCATCCTGCGCAACTGGCGCATCGTCAAGGTCGCCACCACCAAGGCCCAGCGCAAGCTCTTCTTCAACCTGCGCAAGAGCAAGAAGCGCCTGGGCTGGATGAATGCCGAGGAGGTGCGCGTGGTCGCCCACGACCTGGGCGTGCCCGAGGAGACCGTGCGCGAGATGGAATCGCGCCTGTCCGGCCGCGATATCGGATTCGAGGCGCCCGCCGACGCGGACGACGACGCCAAGCCGGCCCCGGAAGCGTTCCTCGTGGACGATGGCGCGGACCCGTACGACAACGTGTCCGATGCCGACCAGGCCGACAACCAGCTGGAGACGCTTTCCAGTGCGCTTGCCAGGTTGGACGATCGTTCGCGCGACATCATCCAGCGCCGCTGGCTCAATGAGAACAAGGCCACGCTGCAGGATCTGGCCGACGAGTACGGCGTGTCGGCCGAGCGCATCCGCCAGGTCGAGGCGAACGCGATGAAGAAGATGCGCGCGCTGTTCTGATTCGCGCCACCGCGGCAGATGACGAAAGCGGCCCTCGTGGCCGCTTTTGTTTTGCGCTTCTGCGCTTCTGTGCTCCAGCAGGGTGAGGGCCGGGGCTCAGGGGGGACGCACGAGGCGGCCTTCTCTGCCGCTCTTGCCTGGCCGCCGCAGGCGGGCCAGGTCGCGGGGAGGCCAGGCAGGACGGCGAGCAAAGCAACGTTCCTGCGGGCATCCCCGCTAGCCCCCGCCCCTCACCCGAACCCTCCCCCCGGAGGTGAGAGGGAGCCAGGTGCGGCGCTCGCGGGCAACACCCGCAAGTCCTCTTGCCTCGGCTTCCGGACGTCCGCGGTGGCAGCTCCTCGAGGCAAGCGGCTCCGAGCAAGGCGAGATGGCACCTGGTTCTTATCCCTCACCGCGCTTGGCAGCCATTTCGGTTACTTTTCTTTGGGCAGCGATGAAAAGTGGCCCAGGCGCCGGCAGGCGATCGGAACCCCGCCGCAAGCGAGCGCAGTCGCGGCAGGTCGCGCAAGAACGACAAGCAAGGCAACGCACCCGCAGACATCCCCCCGCAAGCCACGGCGCCTCACCCGGGCCCCCTCCCGCAGGAAAGAGGGCGCAAGGCGCATGCAACAGGGCGTGTCAGAGCTGCTCGGCGAGCAGCTTCTCCAGCTGGCGCTGATCCGCCGCGAACTTGCGGATGCCCTCGGCCAGCTTGTCGCTGGCCATCGCATCCTCGTTCATGCCCCAGCGGAAACGCGCCTCGTCGATCGTCGGCGGCCGCTCGGTGCGGGTGCCGTCGTCGGCCAGGCGGCGCGGCAGCGGGTCGTCCGAAGCGTCCAGTTGTTCCATCAGGTCGGGGCTGATGGTCAGGCGGTCGCAGCCCGCGAGTGCCTGGATCTGCCCCACGTTGCGGAAGCTCGCGCCCATCACCACGGTGTCGTAGCCGTGCGTCTTGTAATAGTGGTAGATGCGCCGCACCGACTCCACGCCCGGATCCTCGTCCGGCGCGTACTGCTTCACGCCGGTGTTGGCCACGTACCAGTCCATGATGCGCCCGACGAACGGGGAGATCAGGAACACGCCCACCTCGGCGCTGGCCACCGCCTGCTCGAAGGCGAACAGCAGGGTCATGTTGCACTGGATGCCGCGGCGCTCGAGCTCGCGCGCGGCGCGCACGCCCTCCCACGTCGAGGCGAGCTTGATCAGCACCCGGTCACGGCCGATGCCGGCGTCCTCGTACATTCCGATCAGCCGCTCCGCCTTGGCGATGCTGGCGTCGGTGTCGAACGACAGCCGCGCGTCCACCTCGGTCGAGACACGCCCGGGAATCAATTCGAGGATCTTGCGCCCGACCGCCACTGCCAGGTGATCGCTGGCGTCGATCAATTGCTGTTCGCGCGAGTGGCTCCTGGCGCGCGCCCAGGCGAGCGATTCCTCCAGCAGCGGCGCGAAGCTGCTCTGGGTAACCACCTTGAGCAGCAGCGAGGGATTGGTGGTGGCGTCGACCGGCCGCCAGCGGGCGATCGCTTCGATGTCGCCGGTGTCGGCGACGACGGTGGTGTACTGGCGCAGTTGTTCGAGTTGGGAAGGCACGGTGGGTTCCGAAAGCTTAGGGTGGGTCGGCAGGGCGTTCGGCCACGGTGGGCACGTCGTCCGCGTCGGCACCGGTGACGATGCGGGCGGAACGCTCATAGGTCCAGTAGGCCCAGGCCCAGTCCAGCAGCACCACCAGCCGGTTGCGGAAGCCGATCAGGAAGTAGATGTGGGCGACGAGCCAGACCCACCACGCCGGCGGGCCGGACAGACGCAGCCGTCCGAATTGTGCCACCGCGGCCATGCGCCCGATGGTGGCGAGCGCACCCTGGTCGCGATAGTGGAACGGAGCCGGCGTCGAATCGGCGTCGACGCGCGCGCGGATGCGGCCGGCGACGTGCCTGCCCATCTGCTTGGCCGCCGGCGCCACGCCCGGCACCAGCGAACCGTCGGCGCGCTCGACGCAGGCCAGGTCGCCGATCACGAACACCTCCGGGTGGGCGGGCAGGCTGAGGTCCGCCGTCACGCGCACGCGGCCCGCGCGATCCAGCGGGGTGTCGAGCTGCCGGCCGAGTGGCGAGGCGGCCACGCCAGCGGCCCACAGCACGGTATAGGCGGGCATGGGCGCGTCGCCGAGGCACACGCCGGCGCCGTCGATTGCCGTGACGGCAGTGCCCGTGCGTACTTCCACCCCCAGCCGTTCCAGCTGCCGCTGCGCCTTGGTCGAGAGCGACGGGTCGAACGCCGCCAGCAAGCGTGGCCCGGCCTCGACCAGTACTACCCGCGCGCTGTGCGGATTGCTGCGGCGGAACTCGCGCGGCAGCGTGTGGCGGGCGATCTCGGCCAGCGTGCCGGCCAGTTCCACGCCGGTCGGGCCGCCACCCACCACCACGAAGTTGAGCCAGGCCCGTCTTTCGGTCGGGTCGACCTCGCGCTCGGCCCGCTCGAAGGCGAGCAGCACGCGGCGGCGGATGGCGAAGGCGTCGTCCAGGGTCTTCAGTCCGGGTGCCCAGCGTGCCCACGCGTCGTGGCCGAAGTAGGCGTGGGTGGCGCCGGTGGCGACGACCAGGAAGTCGTAGTCGAGCGTCTCGTGGGCGAAGCGCACGCGGCGGGCCTGGAGGTCGACGTCCAGGGCTTCGTCGAGCAGCACGGTGACGTTGTCCTGCTTGCGCAGGATCTGCCGCAGCGGCGCGGCTATCGAGGGGGCGGAGAGGCCGGCGGTGGCGACCTGGTAGAGCAGCGGCTGGAACAGGTGATGGTTGCGCCGGTCGACCAGGGTGATGCGTACCGGGACATCGGCGAGGCCGCGCGCAGCGGCGAGTCCGCCAAAACCGCCGCCGAGGATGACGACGTGGGGAAGCGTCGGGGCATCGTCCATGGGACTGCCTTGTACGAGGATGCGTCCGCCCATTGTCCCACCTCGGGGCGCGGAAACCGAATGCGTCCCCTGTAGGAGCGCACCTGTGCGCGACCGTCATGCACGACCTGCCCCACGGTTGCGCACAGGTGCGCTCCTGCACCAGGCCGGGGAGGGTCAGTAAAGGTCGATCGGGTCGACGTCGAGCGACCAGCGCACCTTGCGCGCCGACGGCAGCGCCGCCAGCGCGTGCTGCCAGGGCCGCAGCGCAGCGTGCAACGGCCCGCGCGTGTCGGCCTCCACCAGCAGCTGCCCGCGATGGCGGCCGGCACGCAACGGCATCGGTGCGGGCATGGGGCCGGCCACGCGCAGTGCAGGATCGTCCGGCAGCGCGGCATGCGCCTCGGCGAGAAAGGCGTCCACGTCCGCGCGCTGATGCGCTTCCACGCGCAGCAGGGCCTGGTGGCTGTAGGGCGGCAGCACGGCCTCCCGCCGTTCGGCCAGCAGCTCGCGCGCGGCAACGGCGTAACCCTGGGCCAGCAGGCCGCGCAGCAGCGGGTGGTCCGGGTGGTGGGTCTGCAGCAGCACGCGGCCGGGCTTGCGTGCGCGCCCGGCACGCCCGGCCACCTGCACGACCAGTTGGGCCAGCCGCTCACCGGCGCGGAAGTCCACGCTGTGCAGGCCCTCGTCCACGCCCACGATGGCAACCAGCGTGAGGTTGGGCAGGTCATGGCCCTTGGCCAGCATCTGCGTCCCGACCAGGATGGCCGGCGCATCGTCTTGCAGACCATCCAGCAATTGCTCGAAGGCGTCCCGGCGGCGTGTGGTCTCGCGGTCGATGCGCAGCACCGGTACGTCGGGGAAGCGCGCGGCGAGGGCTTCCTCCAGACGCTCGGTGCCCTGGCCCTGGGGCTTGAGTTCGGCGCTGCCGCAGGCCGGGCAGGCCGATGGCACGGCCGCGTGCCGGTCGCAGTGATGGCATGCCAGCGTGCGGCGCTGTGCATGCAGGGTCATCGGGTGTTCGCAGCGCGGGCATTCGGCGTGCCAGCCACAGGCGTGGCACAACAGCACCGGCGCGTAACCGCGGCGGTTGCGGAACACCAGCACCTGTTCGCCGCGTCCGACCGCCTCGGCCGTCGCCGCCAGCAGCGCGGGCGACAGGCCGTGGTCCAGCCGCTGCGCGCGCATGTCCACGATCTGCACCTGTGGAGGGCGCGCCGCGCCAGGTCGTGCGCGCAGGTGCAGCGCGCGGTAACGGACCGCCTCCACGTTGGCCAGCGTTTCCAGCGACGGCGTGGCCGAACCCAGCAGGACCGGCACGCCCAGCGCACGCCCGCGCACCAGTGCCAAATCGCGCGCGTGGTAGCGAAACCCTTCCTGCTGCTTGTAGGCGCCGTCATGTTCCTCGTCGACCACGATCAGGCCGGCCTGCGGCAGCGGCGTGAACACCGCCGAGCGGGTGCCCAGCACCACCCGTGCCTCGCCGTTGCGCGCGCGCAGCCAGGCGCGCGCGCGCTCGCCCTCGGCAAGGTTCGAATGGATCACCTCCACCGGCACGCCCAGCCGCTCGCGCAGCCGGCGCAAGGTCTGCGGCGCCAGGCCGATCTCAGGCACCAGCATCAACGCCTGTTTTCCTGCCGCCAGCGCCTGCGCGATCAGTGCCAGGTAGACCTCGGTCTTGCCGCTGCCGGTGACGCCATCGAGCAGGAACGGCTGAAAATGGCCGAAATCCCCGGCGACCGCCGCCACGGCCGCTTCCTGCTCGGCATTCAGCGCCGGGGCGGCCGAGGGTCTTGGTGGCGATGCTTCGGGCACGCGCTGTTCGATCAGTCCCGCGTCCAGCAGGCGCTTCGCCGCCGGACGCCAGCCGGGCAGCGCAAGGTCCAGTTCGGGGGCCCCGAGCGGCGCGGCGACGAGCAGGTCGAGCAGCGCCCGGCTGGACCCGCGCCGGCTGCCCGCATCGCGCGCGCTCTGCCCGGCAACGGTGAGCGCATAGCAGGGCTCGGTGGTTTCCGGCAGCGGCCGCGGCTCGCGCAGCGCCAGCGGCAGCGCGTTGGCATAGGCCTCGCCCGGCGGCGCCAGCCAGTAGTCGGCGGCCCAGGCCAGGGTCTGCATCAGCTCGGCATCGAGCAGGGGCCCGTCGTCCAGTACGGAAAGCACCGCCTTGAGCCGGGCCCCGGCCACTGCCGCCTCGACCCCGCTGGCCACCACCACGCCGACCCGCTTCGTGCGCCCGAACGGCACCAGCACGCGGCTGCCGACCGCCACCCCGCCGGCGGGCGGCAGGTAGTCGAACAGGCGGGCGAGCGGAACCGGCAGGGCGACGCGGACGACGGCGGGCATGGACACCTCGTGGGCGGGCCAGTGTAACGGCTCGCGCAAGGCGTCCTGCGGGCGCACGGCCGCGTGCTGCCCAGTCATCTAGGAATTTGTCCTAAGTCCCTCTCGCGGGTTGGAAAATCCGCTTATCCACAACAGCTGTGGATAAGTCTGTGGACGGACCGGGGAGAGGCCTGTCAAAGCCCTGTCACGAAGGCTTCGGGCACGCGCTGGGCAAAAAATAAGCAGCGTTTTTAGGCTTGCAAAATCAACAAGTTGGGCGAAGGCATGTGACGGCGTTCACGCCCCGCTCATGGTTGGCCGGACGGCCTTGACAGGTCCATGACGCTGTGCACAACCGCCGTGACAGGCATCTCGGACCCCGGTCGCTCAGTGGCCGGCGCCCATCACCGCCGCCACGAGCACCACCACTGTCAGCAGCCAGAAGTAGCACCAGCCGACGCACCAGTACTTGAGCAGGGTCATCGCCCAGCCCTGGCGGTAGACGCGCTTCTGCATCACCAGCAGGTAGGCGGGCATCCACAGGAAGACGGCCGTCTGCAGGTAGTTCACGCCACCGCTGGCCCAGGCCACGTGCGGGCGCAGCCACCCCGAGAGCATGCCCAGCAGGATGGCCAGCAGCAGCGCCAGGAACAGGAAGGCGTGGCTGTGCAGGGCCACGATCAGGTGCTCCATGTAGAGCCGTCGCTTGAAGAAATAGAACAGTTTCAGCAGCAGCGCGAAGAGCGGGATCATCACGACCATCGCCTGCGGCAGCACCGAGAAGACGCCCGTGGTCAGGCGGTCGCGTGCCGTTTGCCGTACCGCGGGGTCGCGGTTGCTCAGTTCCTTCAGGTTCGCCACCGTGCGCTGGATGTAGGTGTTCATGCGCTCGTTCATGAACGCGGGCAACCAGCCGAACTCGATCTTCTCGCCGTCCAGCTTGCTGTTGACCTGGATCGGGCCATCCGCCCCCCCGGATGGCTTCGCAGGCGCCGCGACGCTGGCGCCCGCGGCCGGAACGGCACCTGGGGCAAGCGGAGCGGCGCCCAGCGCGACCAGCCGCTTGTCCGCCAACGCCCGAAGCTGGCGCTCGCTCGCGTCCAGCGCGGGGTGCGCCACCGCCGGCGTCGCCTGGCGGGAAATGGCCAGGCCGTGCAGCTGTTCGGCCAGTTGCTCGCGCACTTCTTGCGGGGTGTCGGCGCTGGCGAAGGCATCCTCCTTCACGTGCGGCGCATCGACCAGGTCCACGCCCTGGCTTTCCATCACCCGGTCCACGGCCAGGTGCATCGCGAAGAACGCCAGCAGGCAGAGGACGAACATCAGCCGGAAGGGCGCCACGTAGCGCTGCCGGCGGCCCGAGAAGTACTCCATGGTGAGGAAGCCGGGCCGGGTCAGCAGCGGCGGCACCGTATGGAAAATGCGACCGTCGACGTGCAGGAACATGTCCATGCCGTCTTCGAGCATGTGGTGCACGGGCTTGAGCACGCTGTGCACGGACTGGCCGCAGTGATGGCAGAACTCGCCTTCCATCGGCGTGCCGCAGTTGGCGCACTGCAGTTTGCCGGCTTCGATCAACTCGTTCATCGGAAGGCCGCCCCTGGGAAAGCGTGCGATCTTGGCACAGCGCGCCGCGCCGGGCAGCCCCGTCGGCTGGGCTAGAATGGCCCGCCCTTACCGGACCCCTCGAGCCCATGAAGACCATCGATCGCGCGCGTGTCGTGCACGAGGTCGGCGCCACCGTGCGCCTGGCCCTGCCGCTGGTGCTCGCGCAGCTGGCGGCGGTCGGCACCAACGTGGTCGACGCGTTGCTGTCGGGGCACTTCAGCGCGCACGTGCTCGGCGCGGTGGCGGTCGGCACCAGCGTATGGTCGCTGGCGATCGTCAGCGGCATCGGCGTGATGATGGCGGTGCCGCCGTCGGTGGCGCAGCTCGACGGCGCGAACCGGCGCCACGAGGTGGGCGCGGTCTTTCGCCAGGCGCTGTGGCTGGCAGTGATCCTCGGCGCGCTGCTGTGGTTCGGCGTGCGCCACGCCGAACCGCTGGTCAACCTGATCGGCGTGACGCCCAGCCTGCGCCACGACGTCAACGCATTCCTGCATGCGATCAGCTGGGGTGCGCCGGCGCTGGCCTGCTACTTCACCCTGCGCGGGCTGTCCGAAGGCCTGTCGCTGACGCGACCCTCGATGATGTTCAGCCTCGGCGGCCTGGCCGTCCTGGCGCCGCTGGGCTACGTATTCATGTTCGGCAAGCTGGGCCTGCCGCCGCAGGGTGCGCGCGGCTGCGGCATCGCCACCGCGCTGGTGCTGTGGCTGGAAATGCTGGGTTTCCTCATCTACGTGCTGTACCACCGCAACTACCGCGGGCTCGACCTGTTCGCGCACTTCGAGTGGCCGAACTGGCAGCGCATCGGCGCGCTGCTGCACATCGGCCTGCCGATGGCGGTGACGCTGCTGGCCGAGGCCGGCCTCTTCGTCGCCACCGCGCTGCTGATCGGCACGATGGGTGAGGACGTGGTGGCCAGCCACCAGGTGGCGATCAACGTGGCGTCGGTGTTCTTCATGATCCCGCTGGGCGTGGCCATGGCGATCACCGTGCGGGTCGGCAATGCGGTGGGCCGCGACGATGCGCGCGGCGTGCGCTACGCCGGCTTCTGCGGCATCGGCCTGGCGCTGGTGACCCAGCTGGTGTCGGCCGGGGTGATGCTGGGCCTGCCACACGCGATCGCCTCGCTCTACACCGGCAACGCCACGGTCATCGCGCTGGCCGCACAGCTCCTGGTGCTCGCCGGCCTGTTCCAGTTCTCCGACGGCATCCAGGTGGCCTCCAACGGCGCGCTCAGGGGCCTGAAGGACACCCGCGTGCCGATGGCGATCACCCTGTTCGCCTACTGGGGCGTGGGCATGCCGGTGGGCTGGTGGCTTGCGTTCCGCCAGAGTTACGGCGCGCGCGGCATGTGGATGGGGCTGATCGCCGGCCTGAGCGTGGCGGCGGTGCTGCTGTTCGCGCGCTTCTGGCGCAGCGCCTGGCGGCACCGCTGGCAGGCGACTCCCCCGGAAGACACCATGACGGTGCGCTCCCAAGCGGTTACGCTCAACGATCATCTCTAGCATCAGCGACAACCGCCATGAGCACCCCGCCGCCCCTGCGCCGCCCGAACGGATTCTGGGCCTTCCTCTGCGTGATCGGCCGCGGCTTCAACGTGGTGCGGCTGGTGATCCTCAACCTGGTGTTCTTCGTGCTGCTGTTCTTCGTGCTGTTGCTGCTGGTCGGCGTGACGGCGGGCAGCCGCCTGGCGCACACCATCAAGGACGACAGCGTGCTGGTGTTGCAGCCGAAGGGCGAACTGGTCGAGCAGTACAGCATCGAGCCGCTGCAGCGCGCGCTGGAAAGTCTCTCGGGCGAGCCGCCCAAGCAGGTGCAGATGCGCGACCTGGTCGGCGCCATCGACGCTGCGGCCACGGACAAGCGGATCAGCCGCATCCTGCTCTTGCCGGACGAGCTCAAGGGCGGCGGCTTCGCCAGCCTGCGCGAGGTCGGTGCGGCGCTGGACCGCTTCCGCGCCACCGGCAAGCCAGTGATCGTGTGGGGCGTGAACTTCGACCAGGGCCAGTACTACCTGGCCGCGCACGCCGACCGCATCCTGCTCGATCCGCAGGGCGGGGTAATGATTACCGGCCTGGCCAGCTACCGGCTGTTCTACAAGGACCTGCTCGACAAGCTCGGCGTGGACGTGCACCTGTTCCGCGTCGGCCGCTACAAGAGCGCCGCCGAGCCCTACATCCTGGACCACGCCTCGGACGACTCCAAGGCGGCCGACCGCTTCTGGATGGGCGGACTGTGGGACGAATACATCGGCGAGGTGGCGAAGTTGCGGGGCCTGGAACCGGCCACCTTCCGCGCCGACATCGACAACCTGCCGCAGGCCATCGAGCGCACCCAGGGCGATCTTGCCCAATTGGCCAGGGACGAGCACCTGGTCGATGGCACCGCCACCCGCGCCGAACTCGACGCGATGATGCGCAAGGCCGGCGTGCCGGCCGGCGACAAGCCGCAGGAAGGTTTCCGCCAGGTCGACCTGTCGCGCTACGTCGCCAACCTCGGGCACGACAGCCCGTTCGCGTCCGGCGTGGCGGTGGTCGTGGCCGAGGGCGAGATCGTCGGCGGCCGGCAGCCGCAGGGCAGCATTGGCGGTGACTCGACTGCGGCACTGATCCGCGCCGCGCGACAGGACCGCCGGACCAAGGCGCTGGTGCTCCGGATCAACTCGCCCGGCGGCGAGGTCTACGCCGCCGAGCAGATCCGCCGCGAGGTGGAGCTGACCCGCAAGGCCGGCATCCCGGTCGTGGTCTCGATGGGCAACGTGGCCGCGAGCGGCGGCTACTGGATCGCGATGAACGCCGATCGCATCTATGCCGATCCGAACACCATCACCGGCTCGATCGGTATCTTCGGCATGTACTACGCGGTGCCCGGCACGCTGGAGAAGATCGGCATCCACAGCGACGGCGTGGGCACCGGTCCGATGGCCGGCGCGTTCGACATCACCCGGCCGCTCGATCCGCAGGCGGGGCAGGTGATCCAGGCGATCATCAACAAGGGCTACCGGGACTTCGTGGGCAAGGTCGCCAATGCACGCGGCAAGAGCTTCGAGGCGATCGACGCGATCGCCCAGGGCCGCGTGTGGACGGGGCGCCAGGCGCTCGAGCGTGGGCTGATCGACCGGCTCGGCGGCCTCGATGCCGCACTCGACGAGGCCGCCGCGCTGGCGAAGCTGGGCAAGGGCTACCGCGTGCATTACGTCGAGGCCCCGCTGGGCGGCTTCGAGCAGTTCCTGGTGGGCATGAACCAGAGCGCGATGGTGCAGGTGGCCCGGGGCTACGGCCTGCGCCTGCCCTCATGGCTGGCGGAACTGCCGCAGCTGGCCCCCGAGCTCAAGCTGCTGGGCCACGCGCAGGCCGGCCGGCCCAACGTCTACGCCTACTGCTTCTGCGCGCCGCGCTGAAGCTGTTCCTTCCTCCGTTTACGGGGGAAGGTGCCCGCAGGGCGGATGGGGGGAGCCCTTGCGAAAGGCTAGACCGTGCATCCCGCCAAGAGCGCCCCCATCCGCCTGTCGGCACCTTCCCCCGCGTTCGCGGGGGAAGGATTCGATAGCGGGGGCGCTGCGACTTCGATAGCGCACTCAGGCGGGTGATTACTGCTCGGCTTCGTCCAGCGCCTTCTGCTGCGCCTTGGCCTGGTCGTCGAGCACCTTCTGCACGTCGCTGGCCTTCTGTTCGTCCTTCTTCATGTCGTCCCACGGCGTGGCCACGCGCCCGGCCGCGGCGGTGGCCTGCGGTTCGGGCGCCTTGTTCGAGCAGCCGGCCAGCGCAAGCAGGCAGGCGAGTGGCAGCAGCAGCTTCATGGCGGTTCCCCTGGTCGACCCGGTGGGCAGTGTCCCGCCGCCGCGCGATCGCGGCAAGCGCATCGGCTAAGCTCTGCGCCCATGAACCCGCGCACCGACGCCTGGCAGCTCACCGGCCACACCGCCCTGATCACCGGCGCCAGCAAGGGCATCGGCCTGGCCGTGGCGCGCGAGCTCGGTGGACTGGGTGCAGACCTGCTGCTGGTGGCCCGCGACGAGGTACACCTGGAACAGATCCGCGCCGAGCTTGCCGAGGACCTGCCCGGTCGCGAGGTGCTCGCCTTCGCCGCCGACCTGGCCGAGGACGAGGAGCGGCTGGCGGTCTTCGACTGGATCGCGGACATCGACGCGCCGGTCTCGCTGCTGGTCAACAACGCCGGCGGCAACGCACCGGACGCCACGCTGGCCTACGACAGCGCCGACTACCGCGCGATCTTCGAACAGAACCTGTTCAGCGCCTTCGAGATGTGCCGGCTGGCGCACCCGCACCTGGCCGAGCACGGCAACGCGGCGATCGTGAACGTGGGCTCCGTCTCCGGCGTGGTGCACGTGCGCACCGGCTCGCCCTACGGCATGAGCAAGGCCGCGCTGCACCAGCTCACCCGCAACCTGGCGGTGGAGTGGGCGGTGGACGGCATCCGCGTCAACGCGGTGGCACCCTGGTACATCCGCACGCAGCGCTCGGAACCGGCACTGGCCGACGCCGACTATCTGGAAGAAGTACTCGAGCGCACGCCGCTCAAGCGCATCGGCGAGCCGGAGGAAGTGGCCGCCGCGGTGGCCTTCCTGTGCCTGCCGGCCGCCGGTTACATCACCGGGCAGGTGTTGGCGGTGGACGGCGGGTTCCTCAGCTTCGGCTTCTGAGCCAACCGCCACGGCAGGTGCCCGTTTGCGGGCGGTGCTGCTGCCCTCGTGCGCCAGACGGCGCATCACCCGTAAGCGGGCTCCTGCAGGTAACCGGTTCCGGGGACTAGTCGCCGCAGTTCGTCAGTTGCGCCTGCAGCTGCCCCTCGCGCTTCTCCAGCGGCGGGCGCTGGCTCCTGAAGGCGTTGTCGAGCTTGTGCTCGTTCTGCTCGTAGGCGTCCCGCAGGGCCTGGCAGGTTTCCTCCACGTCAAGCTCGCGGCACTGGTCCTGCACCCATACGTAGTTGTTCGCCACGAGACCGGAGCTGACGCGCCCGCGGTTGGCCTCCGGCGCGGATATGCCGGCCGCGCCGCGATCGGGGCCGTAGACCTCCGACAGCGGGAGCTGTTCGGCACCCAGCACGCCGTAGGGCGCCTGGTAGGGCGGCGGGTTGCCGTTGTCGCTGAGGTAGGTCTTGCCGTCGGTGGCGCGCACGCAGGCGTACATCACCGGGAGCGGCGCGGACGGACCGCGAGCCGGCGGCAAGGCGGCCGGCCGGGGCGGCGCCGCCGGGGCGGGCGCGGCCGGCGGGCGTGGCGCCGTGGGGGCATCGGCGACCTGCATCGTGCGCTGTTGCTGGCCGGCACCACAGGGCGTGTCCTGGTAGATCACCCGGCCGTCGGCGGTGGTGCATTCGTAGATGGTGGTGGCCGCCGCGCGGCTGCACCACGCCAGCCCGGTGGCAAGCAGGCCAAGACCCAGCAGGACGGGGAGGGGCGGGCGGCGCATGGGCCGATTGTAGGGCCGTGCCGATGACCCGGTGTGGAAACCGCGTTGCCGGGTATCGGACAGAGAGTGCCGCCCTGTATGCGGTTTCCCGCAAGCCCCGGCCCCTCACCCCAGCCCTCTCCCCGCAGGGGAGAGGGCGCCGAACGCCATGGCCTCACCCTTATTCCAACCCTCCCTGGCAGGGGAGGGAGCGGAGCGGAGCGGCCCCTCGCGCCAGTCCTTTTACCGGCGGGAACGGGCAGGGCGTGCGAGATCAGCCGCGCGACTGCCTAGAAATCCGGCTCGTGTTCCTCGGCGGCGAAGCCGAGCGTCACCGCGCCCTCGCCCACGTTGACCATGCCGGTGATGCTCATCGGCGCTTCCAGCAGGGTCACGCCGGTTTCCTCGCAGACCTGGCGCAGGGTGTCGTAGCCGGGCAGCTTGGCCAGCTCGGCCAGGTTGCCGCCATAGCTGACGCACATCACCGGCACCATCAGGCCGGCGCGCACGCGGCGGGCGGCATAGGCGAAGAGCATCTCGGCGCCGTGCTCGAAGCCGCGCACCTTGCCGACCGGGCCGGTCTCGCCGCGGTGGCAGCGCAGCAGCGGCTTGATGTCCAGCGCCGTGCCGACCACCGCGCTGAACAGGCTGACGCTGCGGTCGCCGCGCTTGCGGGTACGGCTGCGCAGGTGGTGCAGGTCGCGCGGCAGCATGTAGGCGTAGGTGTGGTTGGCGATGAAACCCAGCCGCTCGCGGATCGCGGGCGGCGCCTCGCCGGCGGCGATCAGCCGGGTGGCCTCGAATACCGCCGGCCCTTCGCCGGCAAACACATTGCGCGTGTCGACCACGCGCATCAGGAACGGTCCCGGCACGCCGGCGCGCTCGCGCACCTCGCGGTAGTTCTTCAGGATCGCGAAGCTGGCCTTGAGCACATGCTCGTGGATCGGGCTGCGCGTGGCGGTGATGGTCAGGCAGAACACGCAGTCCTGCTCCAGCACCAGCTTGTCCAGGAACATCCGCTGCACGTCCTCGACCGAGCAGGGCTCGGTCTCGGCCGCGTGGGTGCCGGCCAGCTTCATGTAGAGGAAGCGGTCGATCTCTTCCTGGTTGCGGTCGTCCTTGAAGACGCTGCCGTCGAGCTTCACGATCACCGGCATCACCGCGATGTTGTGTTGCTCGAGGAACGCCTGCGGCAGGTCGCAGGACGCGTCGATAGCCAGCCCCATCCGCATGTGTCATCCCCCTGGTCAATGACGGGCCGAACATAACACGCGCGTCAATACTGCGACCTGGGTCATGCGGCACGGTTTCCAGCGAGGTTATCGGCCGCCTTCGCGGTCGCTTGAGTGACGGCAAGGGGGGCTCGCCCGTAGAATGCCGGCACTCGAATGGCTCCTGCCGGCGTGGCGTCGCCGGCGCGCGCATCGCGACCGCGGTGCGTTTCCCTTCGGATACCCGATGAAAGACAAGCAAGCGATCGTCTCCAACTGGCTGCCGCGCTATACCGGCACGCCGCTGGAACAGTTCGGCCAGCACATCCTGCTGACCAATTTCGGCCTGTATGTGGATCTCTTTGCCCAGTGGCACGGCGTGGAAGTGCAGGGCCGCGACCGGCCGATGCCCAACGCCACTGCCGACGGCATCACCCTGATCAACTTCGGCATGGGCAGCCCCAACGCCGCCACGGTGATGGACCTGCTCAGCGCGGTGCAGCCCCACGCGGCGCTGTTCCTGGGCAAGTGCGGCGGGCTCAAGAAGAAGAACCAGCTCGGCGACCTGGTGCTGCCGATCGCCGCGATCCGCGGCGAGGGCACCTCCGGCGACTACCTGCTGCCGGAAGTGCCGGCGTTGCCGGCGTTCCAGCTGCAGCGCGCGGTCTCGACGATGATCCGCGACCTCGGCCACGACTACTGGACCGGCACCGTCTACACCACCAACCGGCGCGTGTGGGAACACGACGAGGCGTTCAAGGATTACCTGCGCCGCACCCGCTGCATGGCGGTGGACATGGAGACGGCGACCATCTTCGCGGCCGGCTTCGCCAACAAGATTCCCTGCGGCGCGTTGCTGCTGGTGTCCGACCAGCCGATGATCCCCGAGGGCGTCAAGACCGAGGCCAGCGACCGGAGCGTGACCGAGAAGTACGTCGAGGCGCACATCCGCATCGGCATCGAGGCGCTCAAGCTGGTCCGGCGCAACGGGCGCAGCGTCAAGCACCTGCGGTTCGAGGACGAGATGGACGGCGACTGAGGCCGGGTGTCCTGGTGGGGGTGGTTCCAGGCAAGGCTTCCCCCATCCGCCCTTCGGGCACCTTCCCCCGTGAACCGGGGAAGGGATCGTGCCGACCGCTACGCGTCCGAACCTCCCAATCGAATGCGGGAAGGGATCGTGCCGACTGCCACGTATCTGAGCCTCCCCCCGCGAACGCGGGGGAGGGTGCCGACAGGCGGATGGGGGCGAGCTTGCCGAGGACTACGGAGTGACTCCCTCTCGCAGCCCCGCGCCACATTATTGACGCGTGCTTGGCGGGAGTCCATCACGCACCGCAAGAACCTGCGCCAAACGTAGCGTTCGCATCGCGCCTTTTTCACCCGCGGATGACCGCGTGCGCGGCAAGGTAACGGGGTCCAATCCCTTGCGCGTGTCGGTGTTGACGTTCCCCGTTCCGCCGATCCTTGCCAGACCCCCACAGCTCTGACAGGCACGCGCTTTTTGCGCGAGGCGAACCCTTGCGCCCGATCCGCGGCGCCGCGCGCCCGCAAGGAGCTTGTCACCCATGAGCGAAACCGTCGGCGATTTCATCCTGCATCGCCTCACCGACTGGGGCATCCGGCGCATCTTCGGGTTCCCGGGCGATGGCATCAACGGCATCATGGGCGCGATGGGCCGCGCGGCGGAGCGCTTCGACTACGTGCGCGTGCGCCACGAGGAAATGGCCGCCTTCATGGCCGGCGCGCATGCCAAGTTCACCGGCGAGATCGGCGTGTGCATGGCCACCTCCGGACCGGGTGCGATCCACCTGCTCAACGGCCTGTACGACGCGCAGATGGACCACATGCCGGTGCTGGCGATCGTCGGCCAGTCCGCGCGCAGCGCGATCGGCAGCGACTACCAGCAGGAGGTGGACCTGCAGGTGCTGTTCCAGGACGTCTGCGGCTACGTAGAGACGGTGTTCTCGCCCGTGCAGGTGCGCCAGGTAATGGACCGCGCGATCCGCATCGCCGCCGCGCGGCGCACCGTCGCCTGCGTGATCGTGCCCAACGACATCCAGGAACTGCCGGCGGTGAAGCACCCGCCGCGCAAGCACAACGACATCTACACCGGCATCGGCTACGCCAACCCCTGCCCGGTGCCGAGCGACGCCGACATCAAGCGCGCCGCGGACATCCTCAATGACGGTCGCAAGGTGGCGATCCTGATCGGCGCCGGCGCCATGCATGCGGGCGACGAGGTGGTCGCGGTCGCCAACAGGCTCGATGCCGGCATCGCCAAGGCGCTGCTCGGCAAGGCGGCGCTGCCGGACGACCTGCCCTTCGTCACCGGCTCGATCGGCCTGCTCGGCACCAAGCCGAGCTGGGACATGATGAACGACTGCGACACCCTGCTGATGGTCGGCACCACGTTCCCGTATTCGGAATTCCTGCCCGAGGAAGGCCAGGCGCGCGCGGTGCAGATCGACATCGATCCGCGCAACGTGTCGATGCGCTACCCGACCGAGGTGAACCTCATCGGCGACAGCGCGCAGGTGCTCGAGCGCCTGCTGCCGCTCCTGCGGCCGAAGGAGAACCCGGACTGGCGCGAACGCATCGAGCTCAACGTGCGCAAATGGTGGCGCGACCTCGAAGCGAAGGCGATGGAGCCGGCCAACCCGATCAATCCGCAGCGCATCTTCTGGGAGCTGTCCCCGCGGCTGCCCGACAACACCATCATCTGCGGCGACTGCGGTTCGCATACCAACTGGTACGCGCGTGACGTGAAGATCCGCAAGGGCATGATGGCCTCGCTCTCGGGCAAGCTCGCCACGATGGGCAGCGGCATGCCCTACGCGATCGCGGCCAAGTTCGCCTATCCCGAGCGGCCGGTGCTGGCGATCGTCGGCGATGGCGCCATGCAGATGAACGGCAACGCCGAGCTGATCACCGTCAAGCAGTACTGGAAGAAGTGGTCCAACCCCTGCTTCGTGGTGATGGTGCTGCACAACGACGACCTCAACCAGGTCACCTGGGAGCAGCGTGCGCTGGGCGGCGATCCGAAATTCTCCGAGTCGCAGGACGTCGAGGAATTCTCCTACGCGAAGTACGCCGAGCTGCTCGGCTTCAAGGCGATCCGCGTCGACCGCCCTGAAGACCTGGGCACCGCCTGGGAACAGGCTTTCGCCGCCGACCGCCCGGTGCTGCTGGACATCATCAGCGACCCGGACGTGCCGCCGCTGCCGCCGCACATCACCTGGAAACAGGCCAGGGACTACATGACCGCGCTGGCCAAGGGCGACCCGGACGAGGCCGGCATCATCAAGCAGAGCCTGCGCCAGGTGCTCGCCGGCATCCTGCCGCACAGCCCGCGATGAACGCCGCGCGGCCCTCACCCGCCGCGACCGTTCCCGCAACGCGCCGCATCGCACGCATCGAGGTCGATGCGTATCGCGTACCGACCGACGCGCCGGAAGCCGACGGCACCATTGCCTGGGACGCGACCACGATGGTGCTGGCGCAGGTCTCCGCCGGCGGCCATACCGGACTGGGCTGGACCTATGCGCATGCCGCGGCGGGTGCGGTGATTGCCGATCCGCTGCGCGACGTGCTGCTCAACCAGGATGCCGACGACATCCCCGGCGCCTGGGCTTCGATGAACCGGGCCCTGCGCAACATCGGTCGCCCCGGCGTCGGCTTGATGGCGATCGCCGCCGTCGACGTCGCGCTGTGGGATCTCAAGGCACGCCTGCACGGCACTTCGGTGGTGCGCCTGCTGGGCCGTGCACGCGAGGCAGTGCCGGTGTACGGCAGCGGTGGCTTCACCTCCTACACGATCGAGCGCCTGCAGGAACAACTCGCCGGCTGGGTCGGCCAGGGCATGGCGCGGGTCAAGATGAAAGTCGGCACGCACCCGGACGACGACCCGGCGCGCGTGCACGCCGCCCGCGAAGCGATCGGTGCGGCGCCGGAGCTGATGGTCGATGGCAACGGCGCCTATGAGCGCAAACAGGCGCTGGCGCTGGCCGAGTGCTACGCCCACGAAGGCGTGGGCTGGTTCGAGGAGCCGGTGTCCTCCGATGACCTGGAAGGGCTGCGCCTGCTGCGCGATCGCGCGCCGGCGGGCATGGCCATCGCCGCCGGCGAGTACGGCTGGGACGCCTGGTACTTCCGCCGCATGCTCGCCGCCGGCGCGGTCGACGTGCTGCAGATCGACGCCACCCGCTGCGGCGGCTTCAGCGGCTTCCTGCATGCGGCCGCGCTGGCGCACGGCTTCGGCATCCCGGTCTCGGCCCACTGTGCGCCGCACCTGCACGCGCACGTATGCAGCGCGGTCGGACACCTCGAGCACGTGGAGTATTTCCACGACCACGCGCGGATCGAATCGATGTTCTTCGACGGCCTGCCGGAACTGCGCGACGGCGCGCTGGTGGTCGATGCGGACACGTCCGGATTGGGCCTGAGGTTCAAGCATCGCGACGCGGAGCGTTACCGCGTCGCGGCGGAGGGACTCCTGGCATGACGACCAGAACACTTCATGGCCAAACAGGCTGCTCGCTCCAGGAGAGGCACCGGGTTACTTGCGGAGAGGGGCAACATCATGACCAAGCAGCGAGAGCACGGCTCCGTCCCCTCGTTCCCGCGCAAGCCCGACGCCGCCGGCGCCGAGGCGGCTGCATCGTCCACCGACGGCCGCGATCGCCAGGACAGCCACCGCGATGCCGCGGTGCTGCCGTTGGCGCCGCCGCGCGTGCGCCATTCGCACAGCAACCGCTTCGCCTTCTCCAGCGCCGCCGCCGCCGTACTGGCCCAGGACCTGGCCGCGGCACTGGAGGGCGAGGTCTGCTTCGACGACGGCAGCCGCGCGCTGTACGCCACCGACGGCTCGATCTACCGCCAGGTGCCGATCGGCGTGGTCAAGCCGCGCCACGCCCGCGACGTGATCGAAACCCTTCGCATCTGCCGCGAGCACGACGCGCCGGTGCTCTCGCGCGGCGGCGGCACCAGCCTCGCCGGGCAATGCTGCAACACCGCGGTCGTGATGGATTTTTCCTATCACCTGAACCAGATCGTCGCGATCGATCCCGATCGGCGCCGTGCGCGCATCGAGCCCGGCTGCGTGCTGGACGACCTGCGCGACGAGGCCGAGAAGCACCACCTCACCTTCGGTCCCGACCCCTCCACCCATGCGCACAACACGCTGGGCGGCATGATCGGGAACAACTCCTGTGGCGTGCATTCGGTGATGGCCGGGCGCACCGCCGACAACGTGCACGCGCTGGAGATCGTCACCTACGACGGCCTGCGCATGCGTGTGGGACCGACCAGCGAAGAGGAGCTGGAACAGATCATCCGCGAGGGCGGGCGTCGCGGCGAGATCTACGCGGGCCTCAAATCCATCCGCGACCGCTACGCCGACCTGATCCGCGCGCGCTACCCGAAGATCCCGCGCCGCGTGTCCGGCTACAACCTGGACGAGCTGCTGCCCGAGAACGGCTTCAACGTGGCGCGCGCGCTGGTCGGCACCGAGGGCACCTGCGTGACGATCCTGGAGGCGGAGGTGCGGCTGGTGCCCAGTCCGCCGGTGCGTTCGCTGCTGGTACTGGGCTACCCCGACGTGTTCGAGGCGGGCGACCACGTGCCGCAGATCCTCGCTTTCGACCCGACCGGCCTGGAGGGCATCGACGATGCGCTGATCGCCGACATGAAGCGCAAGGACATGCATCCGAAAGACCGCGCCCTGCTGCCGCCGGGCGGCGGCTGGCTGATGGTCGAGTTCGGCGGCGACTCCAAGGAAGAGGCCGACGCCAAGGCACGCAAGCTGATGGCGGCGCTGAAGCAGGACGACCACCCGCCGAGCATGAAGCTGTTCGACGACAAGGACGAGGAAGGCATGCTGTGGACCATCCGCGAATCGGGCCTGGGCGCGACCGCGCGCGTGCCCGGCCAGCCGGACGGCCACCCGGGCTGGGAGGACGCGGCGGTGCCGCCGGACAAGGTCGGACCGTACCTGCGTGATTTCCGCAAGCTGCTGGCCAAGTACCAGTACACCTGCGCGCTGTACGGCCACTTCGGCGACGGCTGCATCCATTGCCGCATCGCCTTCGATATCGCGACGCCCGAGGCGGTCGCGCAGTGGCGCGCCTTCATGGACGAGGCCTCCGACCTGGTGCTGTCCTACGGCGGCTCGCTCTCGGGCGAACACGGCGACGGCCAGGTGCGTGCCTCGTTCCTGCCCAAGATGTTCGGTGACGAACTGGTGCAGGCGTTCGGACAGTTCAAGGCGCTGTGGGATCCGCGCGGGCGCATGAACCCGGGCAAGGTGGTCGATCCCAACCCGATGGACGCCGACCTGCGCGACGGTCCCGGCTACCAGCCGCCGAAGCTCAAGACCGCCTTCGCCTATCCGGCCGACGGCATGAGCTTCGCCCAGGCCGCGCGCCGCTGCGTGGGCGTGGGCAACTGCCGCAACAAGCACAAGAACGTGATGTGCCCGAGCTACCGCGCCACCCACGAGGAGAAGTGGTGCACGCGCGGGCGCTCGCACCTTTTGTTCGAGATGCTCGAGGGCGACCCGTTGAAGGACGGCTGGCGCAGCGAGCCGGTGCGCGATGCGCTGGACATGTGCCTGGCCTGCAAGGGCTGCAAGAGCGACTGCCCGGTCAACGTGGACATGGCCACTTACAAGGCCGAGTTCATGCACCACCACTACAAGGGACGCCTGCGTCCACGCGCGGCCTACGCGATGGGGCGCATCTTCGACGTGGCGCGCGTGGCCTCGCGCGTGCCGTGGCTGGCCAACGCGGTGCTGCAGACGCCCGGGCTTTCGCACTTGGCCAAGGCGATCGGTGGCATCGCCCAGCGACGCACGATGCCGCGCTTCGTCGGCGAGACCTTCCGCGACTGGTTCGCTGCACGCGAAGCTCCGCGCATGCGCGGGCCCGAGGTGCTGCTGTGGCCCGACACCTTCAACAACTACCTGCATCCCGATCCGCTCAAGGATGCCGTCGGCGTGCTGGAGGCGGCCGGCTACCGCGTGGTGGTGCCGCAGGCGACGCTGTGCTGCGGCCGGCCGCTGTACGCCGAGGGCATGCTGGACAAGGCGCGCGCGCAACTGTCCGACATCCTCGACGCGCTCTCGCCGCACATCGACCGCAGCGTGCCGGTGGTGGGGCTGGAGCCCTCCTGCGTGGCGGCCTTCCGCGACGAACTGCCCAATCTCTTTCCGGGTGACGAGCGCGCGCACTGGCTCGCGCGCAACACCTTCCTCTTCAGCGAGTACCTCGACCGCGTCGGCTACGCGCCACCCCAGTTCAGGCGCAAGGCGCTGGTGCACGCGCACTGCCACCACCACGCCGTGATCGGTACCGATGCGGAGAAGCGGCTGCTGGCCAAGGCCGGGCTCGACTTCGAGTTCCTCGATGCCGGTTGCTGCGGCATGGCAGGTTCGTTCGGGTTCGACGCGAAGAAGGTCAACGTCTCGCTCGCGATCGGCGAACTGGAGCTGCTGCCGGCGATCCGCGCGGCCGACCCGGACACGCTGATCATCACCAACGGCTTCTCCTGCCGGCAACAGATCCAGCAATGCACCGGGCGCACCGCGCTGGACGTGGCGCAGGTGCTGGCGATGGCGCTGGCGCAGGGCACGTCCAACCTCGACGCCATTCCGGCCGGCGAACGCGAGGCCTCGCTGCCCTCGGCGCGACCGGAGCCCGGGCGCGGGGGCGAGGCCTGGGGAGGGCAGTGAGCATGACGGGACTGCCCGCTCCGGTTGCCCCCCCTCCGCCCTGCGGGCACTTTCCCCCGCGCGGCGGGAGAAGGCCCCACCCTGCAGAAGCGCGCGTCCATGAGCCTTCCCCCGTTCCACGGGGGAAGGTGCCGACAGGCGGATGGGGGCAACCGGAGCGAAATCCCCACCCCGACCGGCCCCGCTCTCCGCAGGGACCCGCACCGCAGGAGCGCCCACCCATGCACTACCAACTGATCCACCAGGACGACACGCGCACCTGGGCCGTCGTGCTCGAGACTGGCGACGAGGCCAACGCCTGCCTGCTCGACTTCGCCAGGGAGCAACACCTGTCCGCCGCGCACTTCACCGCGATCGGCGCCTTCCAGCGCGCCGTGCTCGGGTACTTCGACTGGAGCGCCAGGGATTACACGCGCAACCCCGTCGACGAGCAGGTCGAGGTGGTTTCGCTGATCGGCGACGTGGCGCTCAAGGACGACGAGCCCAGGCTGCACATGCATGCCGTGCTCGGCCAGTCCGACGGCCGCGCGCTCGGCGGCCACCTGCTCGAAGGCCACGTGCGGCCGACGCTGGAAGTGATCGTCACCGAGGCGCCCGCGCACCTGCGCCGCCGCCACGACCCGCAATCGGGACTCGCCCTGATCCACCTCGACAAGGAGCTGCCATGACCACGCCAGAACCGATCGGCGAACGCCGCTGGGCCATCGCCGAGGGTTATATCCCGCCCGGCGGCACGCACGCGGACGACCCGCGTTTCCTCAGCCACGAAACCGCCTGCCTGCTCAACACCAACGCGCAGGACGCGCAGGTGACCATCACCATCTACTTCAAGGACCGCGACCCGGCCGGCCCCTACCGGGTGACCGTACCGGCGCGGCGCACGCTGCACCTGCGCTTCAACGACCTGAAGGATCCGGAGCCGATCCCGCGCGACACCGACTATTCCAGCGTGATCGAGTCGGATGTGCCGATCGTGGTGCAGCACACGCGCCTGGACTCGCGCCAGGCCGCGCTCGCGCTGCTTTCCACCATCGCCTACAGCTGATCGCCTTTGTAGGAGCGCCCTTGGGCGCGACCGGGATGGCGGTCGCGCCCAAGGGCGCTCCTACAGACACCGAAGGAGCCACACCATGAAGAAACCCGAAGTCGTCGTCATCACCGGCGCCTCTGCCGGCGTCGGCCGAGCCACCGCGCACCGCTTCGCACGCGACGGCGCGCGCATCGCCCTGATCGCACGCAGCAGCGAGGGCCTGGAGCGGGCCGCGGAGGAAGTGCGCACGTTGGGCGGCGAAGCCCTGCCGATCCCGCTGGACGTCTCCGATGCCGACGCCGTGGAGGCGGCTGCAGAGCGTGTGGAGCAGGAGCTAGGTCCGATCGACATCTGGGTCAACGATGCGATGGCGACCATCTTCTCGCCGGTGCACGAAATCAGCCCGGCCGAGTTCAAGCGCGCCACCGAGGTCACTTACCTGGGCACCGTGTACGGCACGATGGCGGCACTCAAGCGGATGCGCGAGCGCAACCGCGGCACCATCGTGCAGGTGGGTTCGGCGCTGGCCTACCGGGCGATTCCGTTGCAATCGGCCTACTGCGGCGCGAAGTTCGCCATCCGCGGCTTCACCGACGCGCTGCGCGTGGAGCTGATGCACGACAAAAGCGACATCCACATCACCATGGTGCAGCTGTCAGCGTTCAACACGCCGCAGTTCCAGTGGGGCCGCACCAAGCTGCCCCGCCGGCCGCAGCCGGTGCCGCCGATCTTCCAGCCTGAGGTCGCCGCCAAGGGCATCCACTGGGCCGCGCACCATCGCCGGCGCGAGCTCAACGTGGGCTTTCCGGCGGTCAAGGCGATCCTCGGCAACAAGCTGTTCCCGAAACTGGCGGACCGCCGTCTGGTCAAGCTCGGCTACGCGGGCCAGATGGGCAAGCTGCCGTTGCCGGACGACCGGCCGGACAACCTGTACGAGGCGGTGCGGGAGGATTACGGCACGCACGGGCGCTTCGATACGCGTTCGAAGGGCTACAGCCTGCAGTTGTGGGCGACGACGCACCGCGGCATGGTCGCGGCGGGGGCGCTGGCGGCAGGGGCGTTGTTGTGGGCCGGTCGCCGCGGCATGCGGGCGGGCTTGCGGCGCTAGGGTGGCCGCGCGAAAGCGGCAGCATGGAGGTGCGCGCTCCGGTCGCCCCCATCCGCCTGTCGGCACCTTCCCCCGCGGGGCGGGGGAAGGCTCGTGGACGCGCGTTCCCGCCACCTGATCCTTCCCCCGCAACGCGGGGGAAGGTGCCCGAAGGGCGGATGGGGGCGCTCCTGGCGGGAAGCCTCAGTAACGCGGCACCGAAGGATCGATCTCGCGCGCCCACGCATCCATGCCGCCCTCGACGTTGAACACGTTCCTGAACCCGTGCGCCGCGAAGCGCTCCGCCACGCCGCGGCTGGAGTTGCCGTGGTGGCAGATGAAGGCGAGCGCGGTGTCCTTCGGCAGCGCGGCGAGCGCGTCGTAGCCTTCGTCCTCCAGCACGCGCGCCAGCGCCAGCGGCGCGGCCTGGGCGCGGCCGGCGGCCGGACGCACGTCGACCAGTAGCACGCTGCCCTCGGCCAGGCGCTCCTTGAGCTGCTGCACGCTGAGCGAACCGATCTCCTGCGCACCCGGGAACTTCAGGCTCAGGCCCTCGCCCTGCACGGTGGAGACCCAGTCGATCACGATGCCCTTGGCGCGTTGCGCGCTGCCAGGATCGAAGTGCACCTCGATGCCGTTGGCGGTCACCACGATGTCGTGGTCGCCCGCCGGCGCGAGCTGGAAGCCGGCACTGTGGTCGGGGCCGATCTCCAGGTGCAGCGCCAGGCCCTGCGCGTTGGCGATGCCGTTGCGGATGGCCTCGGCGGCCTTGTCGGTGATGGTGATTTCCGGCGGCGTGCGGTCGGGCGGCGTGGCGCCGAACAGCGTGTGCAGTTCGCCGCTGGCGTACATCTGGCGGATGATGTCGGCGCCGCCGACCAGCTCGCCCTCGACGTACAACTGCGGGATCGTCGGCCAGTCGCCGAACACCTTGATGCCCTCGCGGATCTCCGGATCCTCCAGCACGTTGACCGTGTGGTACTCGGGCAGGAGCTCATTGAGCGTGTTGGTTGCCGCGGCGGAGAAGCCGCACATCGGCTGGCGGCGGTCGCCCTTCATGAACAGCACCACGCGGTGGTCCTTGAGCAGGGTTTCGATGCGTTCGCGGGTGGCAGGATCGAGGGACATGGGAAAGCTCCGGCAAAGAGGGCCAATGATACGCCCCGCAGGTTGGGGCGGCGCGGGCGATCCCAACCGCCGCGCTATTTCACCGCGGCGGCGGCGACCGGCGTGATGGCGTCGGTCCACAGCGCGTACTGCGCTGCGTCCGGGTGCAGGCCGTCGTCGGCCACCAGGCCCGGATGGCGCCGCGAGAGCGGCGTGATATCCACCCAGCGTGCGCCCGCGCGGCCGGCCTCATCGCGGGCGATCGCGTTGTAGACGTCCAGCGCGTGGGCGATCGGCGCGGGGTCGCGGCCCTGTTCGCGGGCAAAACGGGTAACGCCCCAGTCGGGGATCGACACCACGACCACGCGCGAGGGCCGGCCGCCGGCCAGGCCGATCGCGCGGCCCAGGAGGCCGCTGAACTGCGTGCGGTACTCGCCGGCGGCGCGCCCGCGGTACTGGTTGTTGACCCCGATCAGCAGCGTGACCAGGTCGTAGGGCGGCCTGAGCGTGGCCGCGTCCATGCCGGCGGAGAGCTCGTCGGTGGTCCAGCCGGTCACGGCGATGATCCGCGGTTCGTCGATGGCCACGCCACGCGCGCGCAGTTGCCGCACCAGTTGCGCGGGCCAGCGGCCGGCAGCGGGGACCGCTTCGCCGATGGTGTAGGAGTCGCCCAGGGCGAGGTAGTGCAGGGGCATGGCGGTCATCCGTTTCGTGGTGGGCCCTTCGGGTCGGGACGCTGCGCGGCCTCGGACCAGGGCGAACGGTGGCCCGGAAACCGTTCGCGTCGAGCGTAGCCCGATGGGCGAAGGCGCAGCGCCAGCCTCAGGCATACGCCCCAGTCCCCTCCCTCCGGGGGAGGGCCCCGAATCAGGCCAGGGCCGACTCGCGCGCCTGCTCCTGCGCCATCCGCGCAAGCACCCGCTCGATCCGCACGAACACGTCCGCCAGTTCCGTCGGCGGCGGCAGCAGGGTCAGGCGGAAATGACGGCTCGCCGGCGCGTTGAAACTGGAGCCGGGTACGACCAGTACGGCTTCCTCTTCCAGCAGACGCAGCGCAAACGTGTCGTCGTCGAAACGCGGCAGCCGCTCTGCGCGCACCTGCGGGAACGCATACAGCGCGCCCGCGGGGTCGACGAGGTCGAGAAAGCCGCTCGCCGCCACGCCGTCCAGCACGGCGCGGCGGGCCTCGTACAGGCGACCGCCCGGGGCAGTGAGCGCGGCGATGGTGGCGCGCCCGTTCAGCGCCGGCTCGACCGCCCACTGCGCCGGCATGTTGGCGCACAGCCGCAACGCCGCCAGCAACTGCAGCGCATCGCGGTAGGTGCCGGTGCGCGCCGGATCGCCGGAAAGGCTCAGCCAGCCCACGCGGTAACCGCAGGCGCGGTAGACCTTCGACAGGCCGCCGAAACTCAGGCACGGGTGCGCGCCGGCGACTTCGGCCAGCGGCTGGAACGGTGCCCCGTCATAAAGGATCTCGTCGTAGATCTCGTCGGCGAACAGCAGCAGGTCATGCCGCTGCGCGATCGCCACCAGCCGTTCCAGCAGCGCGCGCGGGTACACCGCGCCGGTGGGATTGTTCGGGTTGATCAGCACCAGCGCGCGGGTGCGCGGGGTGATCAGCGCCTCCACTTCGTCCGGGTCGGGCAGATGCGCGTTCTGCGCCAGGCAGCGGTAGTAGCGCGGGCGCCCGCCGTTGAGGATGGTGGCAGCGCTCCACAGCGGATAGTCCGGGCTGGGCAGCAGCACCTCGTCGCCCGGCTGCAGCAGGGCGCGCAGCGACAGGTCGATCAGCTCGCTGACACCGTTGCCGACGAAGATGCGTTCCAGCGTCACGCCCTGCGCGCCGCGCGCGCGTTGCTGCGCGGCGATCGTCTCGCGCGCTTCGTCGAGGCCCTGCTCGTGGCCGTAGCCTTCGCTGTCGGCCAGGTGCGCGGCGACCGCCTGGCGCAGGTGCGCCGGCGTCTCGAAGCCGTAGCGGGCCGGGTTGCCGATGTTGAGCTTGACGATGGCGCGGCCGGCCGACTCCAGTTCGCGGGCGCGGCGGGTGAGCGCACCGCGGATCTCGTAACGCACGTCGGCAAGATGAGGGCTGGGGGTGATCGGCGCGGAAGGGGGAGAAGCCTGCACGGGGTCCTCTGCGGGGCCTTGTAAAGCCGCCGATGCTAGCAGCGCAGGGGGCCCGCGGGGCAGACGGCGGACGCCGCCGCAGCAAGGCATAATCGGGAACCTATGAGCGACGCCGCGACCCTCGAACGCCTGCGCCACATCGGTTGGCGCGGTGACCTGCCGCCCGGCGGACGCCGCATCGCGCGCGTGGTGGCGCAGCATCGCGCCGGCTACGAATTGCATGATGGCGTGGCGCTGTCCGGCGCGCAGCCGGCCGGGCATTTCCTCAAGCGCACGCTCGATCCGGCCGAGCGGCCGGCGGTCGGTGACTTCGTCGAAGTGGAGGAGGGGCGCCCACCGCACATCCTCACCGTGTTGCCGCGCCGCAGCGTGCTCTCGCGCGCCGCCGCGGGCGAGCGCTACGAGCGGCAGATCATCGCCACCAATATCGATTACGTGCTGGTGCTGACCGGGCTGGACAACGACTTCAATCCGGCGCGTATCGAGCGCTACCTGTCGTTGATCGAGGACTCCAACGCGCAGCCGGTGGTGCTGCTGAGCAAGCTCGACCTCCACGCCGATGGCGACGCACGCCTGCGCGCGCTGCGCGAACGCCTGCCGGACACCACGCCGATCCACGCCATCAACGGCAAGGATCCGGCCAGCGCCGAGCTGCTCGCGCGCTACCTCGGCCCCGGCGACAGCGCGGTGCTGGTCGGCTCGTCGGGGGCCGGCAAGTCCACCCTCACCAACACGCTGCTGGGCACCGAGCGCATGGCCACCGGCGAGGTGCGCGCGCACGACAGCCGCGGCCGCCACACCACCACCCATCGCGCGCTGCTGATGCTGCCCTCGGGCGGCTGCCTGATCGACACGCCGGGCATGCGCGAGCTCAAGCTGACCGGCGAGGAAAATCTCGACCTGTTCGCGGACATCGAGGCGCTGGCCGAAACCTGCCGCTTCGCCGACTGCGGGCACGGCAGCGAGCCTGGCTGCGCGGTACAGGCGGCGCTGGATTCGGGCGAGCTGACCGCCGAGCGCTGGCGCAACTACCTCAAGCTGCGCGACGAGCGCGAAGAGCAGGCCGCCACGCTGGAAGCACGCCTGCGCCGCCAGCGCGGCGGCCGTCCGCCGGACCGCCCGCACGGGCACCGCGGCCGGCGCGAGCGGGAGTAGGCGCGGCATGCGCGGCACCTGCGCGAGTCCGGGCCGTCCCTGCGCCGCGTACCCGCCGGTGCCGCGATGAACGTCGACGCGTCCGCCCGCCGGCTTTACGCCGCGCTCGACCAGCGCCTGCTTGCCGCCACCCGCGCCATCAACATCCTGCCCACGGTGAGCTGGCCGGCCTCGCTGGAGCAGCGCATGATCGCCGACTACGACAAGGGCGACTTCGCACTGCCGGAGGTGCACTACGTGCGGCCGGACCTGGCCGGCGCGCGCGCCGAGCTGGCGGCGATCGAGCGCGAGGCCGAGGTGCTGCTGGTCGGCGACCCGATCGGCGACTTCCTGTGCCGCACCGCCACCTCCTGGCGGGTCGCCGCCGAGATGCTCGAAGCGGTCGGCAGCGCCGGCGTCACCGCGCCGTCGATCGCCCTGTACGGGCGGCCCGGCGATGCGATCCCCGGCAGCGACAAGAGCAACCTGGATGCGGCGCGCTACTTCGTCGAGCTCTCCGACGAACTGGGCGCCGACCTGCTCTCCGATACGGTGAGCATGGATCTCTCCGCCGAGGAACTGCGCGCGGACCTGAGCCGCGTGCTGGACGACTTCTTCGGGCCCGGCCGCATCGCCATCGAGGTGGATCCCGAGCTCACCGCCAAGGCCGCCGCCGGCGCCACCCGCATCCGCCTGCGCGGCGGTGCGCACTTCAGCGAGTACGACCGCCACCAGTTGCTGGCGCATGAGGCGTTCGTGCATTCGCTCACCGCGCTCAACGGGCGCGAGCAGCCGCTGCTGGGTTCGCTGGCGCGGACCTCGCCACGCGTCACCGCCACCCAGGAAGGGCTGGCGGTGTTCGCCGAGCTGATTTCCGGCGCCATCGACATCGCGCGCCTGAAGCGCATCAGCCTGCGCATCCTGGCGATCGACATGGCACTCAATGGCGCGGACTTCGTCGAGGTCTACAAGTATTTCCGCCACTGCGGGCAGGGCGCGGCCGACAGCTTCCACTCGGCGCAGCGGGTGTTCCGGGGCGTGCCGCTGACCGGCGGTGCGGCGTTCGCCAAGGACAACGTCTACCTGTCCGGCCTGCTCACCGTGCACACCTTCTTCCGCTGGGCGTTCAAGCAGCAACGCATGGACCTGTTGCGCTACCTGTTTGCCGGCAAGCTGGCGCTGCACGACGTGATCACCCTGCAGCCGCATTTCCAGGCCGGCACCCTGCTGCCGCCGCGCTGGCTCCCGCCGTGGATGCAGCGCGTGCATGGCCTGGCCGGCAAGCTCGCGTTCTCGTTGTTCGTCAACGGCATCCACATGGGCCAGGTGCAGGCCGACGAGCTGAACCTGCGGCTGTAGGGACGCGGCCGCGGCATCTGTAGGAGCACACCTGTGCGCGACCGCCATGCACCACGGTCGCGCACGGGTGCGCTCCTGCAGGGATTGCGGGCAACCGGCCATGCCATCTCGACGGGGCCCGACCGGCAACCCGCCTGCTACCATGTGAGACCGCTTCCCCTCGCAGAAAAAGCCGCCGCCCATGGCCCATCCCGACGACCTGCGCCACGCCGCGCTCGAGTACCACCGCCATCCCCGCCCCGGCAAGATCAAGGTCACCACGACCAAGGCGATGGTGACCCAGCGGGACCTGGCGCTGGCCTACTCGCCCGGCGTGGCCTACGCCTGCGAGGCCATCGTCGAGAACCCGCATGCCGCCAGCCAGATGACCGCACGCGGCAACCTGGTGGCGGTGATCACCAACGGCACCGCGGTGCTGGGCCTGGGCGACATCGGCCCGCTCGCGGGCAAACCCGTGATGGAAGGCAAGGGCGTGCTGTTCCAGAAGTTCGCCGGCATCGACGTGTTCGACATCGAGTTGAACGAGCGCGATCCGGACAAGCTGGTCGACATCATCGCCGCGATGGAGCCGACCTTCGGCGGCATCAACCTGGAAGACATCAAGGCGCCGGAGTGCTTCATCGTCGAGCGCAAGCTGCGCGAGCGGATGAACATCCCCGTGTTCCACGACGACCAGCACGGCACCGCGATCATCGTCGGCGCGGCGGTGCTCAACGCGCTGGCGGTGGTGGGCAAGGACATTGGCGACATCAAGCTGGCCACCACTGGCGCGGGCGCGGCCGGCATCGCCTGCCTGGACATGCTGGTGGCGCTGGGCGTGAAACCGGAGAACATCCTGGCGTTCGACCGCGAGGGCGTGATCCACACCGGCCGCCAGGGCCTGGACCCGGACAAGGCGCGCTACGCACGCGACACCGACAAGCGCGAGCTGGCGCAGATCGTGGCCGGTGCCGACGTGTTCCTGGGCCTCTCCGCCGGCGGCATCCTCAAGCCGGACATGGTCGCCAGCATGGCCGACAAGCCGATCATCCTGGCGTTGGCCAACCCCAACCCCGAGATCCTTCCCGAAGACGCCAGGCGCGTGCGTCCGGACTGCATCGTCGCCACCGGCCGCTCGGACTACCCGAACCAGGTCAACAACGCGCTGTGCTTCCCGTATATCTTCCGCGGTGCGCTGGACGTGGGCGCGACCGGCATCAACGAGGCGATGAAGCTCGCCTGCGTCCGGGCGATCGCGCAGCTCGCGCGGATGGAAGCCTCGGACCTGGCCGGCGCCTACGGTGGCGAGGTGCCCTCGTTCGGCGCCGAGTACCTGATCCCGCGGCCGTTCGATCCGCGCCTGCTGGTGATGCTGGCGCCGGCGGTGGCGCAGGCGGCGATGGACTCGGGCGTGGCCGCGCGGCCGATCGAGGACATGGATGCCTACCGCGAGAAGCTCGGCCAGTTCATCTACCGCACCAGTCTGCTGATGAAGCCGGTCTACGAGCGCGCCCGCACGGATCTCAAGCGCGTGGTCTACGCCGAGGGCGAGGAAGAGACCGTCCTGCGCGCGGTGCAGACGGTGATCGACGAGAAGCTCGCCTTCCCGATCCTGATCGGCCGCCCGGACGTGATCGCCCAGCGCATCGAACGCCTCGGGCTGCGCATCCGCGAGGGCGTGGATTTCGAGCTCACCAACATCAACGACGACCCGCGCTTCAACGACTACTGGCAGCAGTACCACGCGCTGACCGAACGCCGCGGCGTGACCCCGGCGGCGGCCAAGAACCTGCTGCGCTCGCGCCCCACGCTGATCGCCGCGCTGATGGTCGAGCGTGGCGAGGCCGACGCGATGATCTGCGGCCTGGTCGGGCGCTACCACAAGAAACTCGGCTACCTGCGCAGCGTGTTCGGGCTCGACCCGGGCGTGCAGTGCACCTCGGCCATGTCCGGCGTGATCAACGATCTGGGCGCCTGGTTCTTCGTCGACACCCACGTGCAGGTCGACCCCACCGCCGAGCAGATCGCCGAGGCGACGCTGCAGGCGAGCTACCGCCTGAAGCTGTTCGGCATCGAGCCGAAGGTCGCGCTGCTTTCGCACTCGAACTTCGGCAGCCACGACAACCCGAGCGCGGCCAAGATGCGCCGCGCCTACCAGCTCATCCGCGAGCGCGCGCCGCGGCTGGAAATCGACGGCGAGATGCAGGCCGACACCGCCTGGGACGAGGCGTTGCGCCAGCGCATCTTCCCCAACAGCACGCTCGCCGGGCGCGCCAACCTGTTCGTGCTGCCCAACCTGGACGCAGCCAACATCGTCTACAACATGGTCAAGGTGATGACCGGCGGCGTGGCGATCGGCCCGATCCTGATGGGCGTGGACAAGAGCGCGCACATCCTCACGCCGGCCTCGACCGTGCGCCGCGTGGTCAACATGACCGCGCTGGCGGCGGTGGACGCGCAGTTGCGCGGCTCCGGCCGCACGACTGGCGCCGAAGCGTGGCGGAGCATGCGCTAACGCAACACGCGCCCGTAGGGCGTATGCTTCGCACGCGCGCCGGTTCCCGGGGCGGATGCGGGGGCGTCCGGTATCCAGAGAGCAGGACGAGCGCGCACGGGGGTCCGGAGGCATGACTGCAGGGTGGCGCATCTGCGCCCAGCGCTGGCTGGGTGCAGGCATTGGCGCAGGCAGTCCGGCAACTGAACAGCGGATACCCGGCCATGGAGCGGCATCGGAATCGCAAGGCATCCTTGGGGTCGGGTGAGCCATGTCTGATATCGCACTTTCCGCCAGCATCCTGCTGCTCTGCTACCGGGACGCACCGTATATCCGCGCTGCGCTGGAATCGGCGCTGGCGCAGACGGTGCCGTGCGAGATCATCGTTTCCAACGACTGCTCCGACGACGGCACGTTCGAGCTGGCGCAGGAAATGGTCGCCAATTACCGCGGCCCGCACCGCGTCAGCGTGCGCCGCAACCAGCACAACCTCGGTGTGGCCGCGCACGTCAACGCCACCGTGCCGCTGACCCACGGCGACATCGTGGTGATGATGGCCGGCGACGACATCTCCTATCCGCATCGCGTGGCAACCATCCTGGAGGCGTTCCGGCGCCGGCCGCAGGCGACCGTGCTGGGCAGCGACTTCGACGGCATCGACGAGCACGGCCGTCCGCGCGAGGTGTCTTTCCGCCAGCGCCCGGAAGTGTTCGGCCTGGATTACTACGTCAGCATCGGCCGGCTGATTGGCCTGCTGGGGGCGGCGATGGCGTTCCGCCGCGAGGTGTTCGAGCGCTTCGGCCCGCTGCTGGGGCCGATCGAGGACAACGCGCTGAGCCTGCGCGGTGCCCTGCTGGGCGAGTGCCTCAACTTGCGCCAGCCACTGCTGCAATACCGCCAGCACGCCAACAGCGTCAGCGCCGGCGTGTTCGCCCGGCACGAGCCGCCGATGCTGCGCATGCAGCGCCGCTACGAGCGCACCATCCGCTTCTACCGCGGCACCGCCGACGATCTGGAGCACTGCCTGGCGCAGTTGCCCGAGCTCGCGCCACGCCGGCGCGCGCTGGCACGCGACGTCGTGTCGATGTACCGCATCGAGGCCGACGCGCGCGAGGCCCTGCTGCACAAGGCCCGCCGGCACTGGCTCAAGCCGATCGGCCGCGGCCTGTTGCACCTTGGCCTGCGCCGCAAGAGTGCCGAACGCGCGCTCAAGCTGTTCGTGCCGCGGCGCTGGTTCGGCCTGTACGGGCGCTAGCCGCAGCGGTCCGCCGCCGCGGTGCGCCGTACGCGCCGCGGATCCCGCTGGCTCCATCCGCCCGCGTATGCCGCTGCGGCGCCCATACGGCTGCGCTCGCGCGCTGGCCAGCGTGCCCGGCACCTCATATGGCACCCCCGCACCCCGAAAGCTAGAATCGGGGGCTCCCCACACGTCGAATACATCAGGCGCCCAGCGCGCCGCGGAGAAGCTTCATGGATCAGTTCGATGACATCCTGAACCAGGATATCGACCCCACCGAAACCCGCGAGTGGGTCGAATCGCTCAACGCGGTCATCCAGCACGACGGCACCGAGCGCGCGCATTACCTGCTCGAGCGCATGGTCGACTCCACGCGGCGTTCCGGCGGCTACCTGCCCTTCGACCCCACCACCGAGTACGTCAACACCGTCGCCCCCAGCCAGGAAGCCAAGAGCCCGGGCGACGCGGCGATGGAATGGCGCATCCGCTCGCTGATCCGCTGGAACGCGATGGCGATGGTGGTTCGCGCCAACCGCAAGCCGGGCGAGCTCGGCGGCCACATCGCGAGCTTCGCCTCGTCCGCCACGCTGTACGACGTCGGCTTCAACCACTTCTGGCGCGCGCCGTCGGCCGAGCACCCCGGCGACCTGGTGTTCCACCAGGGCCATTCCAGCCCCGGCGTGTATGCGCGCTCCTACCTGGAAGGGCGCATCGACGAGTCGCAGCTGGACCTGTTCCGCATGGAAGTGGTCGGCAAGGGCCGCGGCCTGTCGTCCTACCCGCATCCGTGGCTGATGCCCGACTACTGGCAGGTGCCGACCGTGTCGATGGGCCTGGGTCCCATCCAGGCGATCTACCAGGCGCAGTTCTGGAAGTACCTCGAACACCGCGGCCTGATGCCCAAGACCGACCGCAAGATCTGGTGCTTCATGGGCGACGGTGAATGCGACGAGCCCGAGTCGCTCGGCGCGATCTCGCTGGCCGGCCGCGAGGGCCTGGACAACCTGGTGTTCGTGATCAACTGCAACCTGCAGCGCCTGGACGGCCCGGTGCGCGGCAACGGCAAGATCATCCAGGAACTGGAAGGCGTCTTCCGTGGCGCCGGCTGGAACGCGATCAAGGTGATCTGGGGTTCCTACTGGGATCCGCTCCTGGCGCGCGACAACGACGGCGTGCTGCGCAAGCTGATGATGGAAACGCTCGACGGCGAGTACCAGGCCTGCAAGGCCTTCGGTGGCGCCTACACGCGCGAGCATTTCTTCGGCAAGTACCCGCAGACGCGCGAGATGGTCGCCAACCTGTCCGACGACGACATCTGGCGCCTCAACCGCGGCGGCCACGACCCGCACAAGGTCTACGCCGCCTACCACGCGGCGGTGAACACCAGGGGCATGCCGACGGTGATCCTGGCCAAGACGGTCAAGGGCTACGGCATGGGCCTGGGTTCGGGCGAGTCGCAGAACCCGACCCACCAGCAGAAAAAGCTCGACACCGACTCGATCCGCGCCTTCCGCGACCGCTTCAACGTGCCGGTGCCGGACGACAAGCTCGACGAGGTGCCGTACTACCACCCGGGCAAGGATTCGCCGGAAGTCGAATACATGCTCGAGCGCCGCCGCGCGCTGGGTGGCTTCCTGCCGCAACGGCGCCGCAAGACGGACGTGGCGCTGAAGGCGCCGGAACTGTCGGCGTTCGAACAGATCACCAAGGGCACCGGCGATCGCGAGATCTCCACCACCATGGCGCTGGTGCGCGGCATGAATCTCTTGTTGCGCGACAAGGCGATCGGCCCGCGCGTGGTGCCGATCGTGGCGGACGAGGCGCGCACCTTCGGCATGGAAGGCATGTTCCGGCAGATCGGCATCTACGCGCCGTTCGGCCAGAAGTACCGGCCGCAGGATGCCGACCAGCTGCTGTACTACCGTGAGGACCAGAAGGGCCAGGTGCTGCAGGAAGGCATCAGCGAGGCTGGCGGCATGGCCGCCTGGATGGCCGCGGCGTCGAGCTACTCGATCAGCAATCAGCCGATGCTGCCGTTCTTCATCTACTACTCGATGTTCGGCTTCCAGCGCATCGGCGACTTGGCCTGGGCCGCTGGCGACATGCGCGCGCGCGGTTTCCTGGTGGGTGGCACGTCCGGCCGCACCACGCTCAACGGCGAGGGCCTGCAGCACGAGGATGGCCAGTCGCACCTGATGTCGGGCGTGATCCCGAACGTGAAGTCGTATGACCCGACCTTCTCCTACGAGGTCGCGGTGATCCTGCAGGACGGCACCCGCCGCATGCTGCAGGAGCAGGAGGACGTGTACTACTACATCACCGTGATGAACGAGAACTACGAGCACCCGGATCTGCCCAAGGGTTGCGAGGAGGGCGTCATCAAGGGGATGTACCTGTTCCGCGACTCAGGTCTAGGCCAGGGCAACGGCAAGGGCAAGAAGGCCAAGGCGCCGTGCGTGCAGCTGCTGGGTTCGGGCACCATCCTGCGCGAGGTGATCGCGGCGGCCGAACTGCTGGAGAAGGATTTCGGCGTGGCGTCGGACATCTGGTCCTGCCCCAGCTTCACCGAGCTGCGTCGCGACGGCTTCGACGCCGAGCGCTGGAACCGCCTGCATCCGGAAGCCGAGCAGCGCCTGCCGTATGTCACGCAACTGCTGCAGGGGCGCGCCGGTCCCGCGGTGGCGGCGACCGATTACGTGCGCGAGTACGCCGACCAGATCCGCGCCTTCATGCCGGACGGCATGCGCTACACCGTGCTGGGCACCGACGGTTACGGTCGTTCGGACACGCGCGAGCACCTGCGTGATTTCTTCGAGGTCGACCGCTACTGGATCGCGCACGCTGCGCTGGCCGCGCTGGCGAAGGACGGCCTGGTCAACGCCAAGGACGTGGCGCGCGCGATCAAGGAATACAAGCTCGACGCGGACAAGCCCAATCCGCTGACGGTCTGACTGGCTGGAGCCCCTTTCTTTGCGGAGGGGCCGATGCTCGCCTCCCTCTCCCCTGCGGGGAGCGGGTGGGGTTGAGGGGCCGGGGCTCGCGGGAATGTTTCCCGCAGGGGGCTTTGGTTGTCGCTCTTGCGTGGCCTCCCCGCGACCTGGCTCGCCTGCGGCGGGCTTCCGATCGCCTGTCGGCGCTCCGGTCACTTTCTTTGCTGGTCCAAGGAAAGTACCCAAAGAAATAGCCTGCTAAGCCCGCTGAAGGATAAGAGCTGGGTGCCGCCTCGCCTTGCTTGGGGAGTCGCTTGCTCTTGGAGGAGCTGCCGCCGCTAAACCGCGGTCGCTCGGGAGCTGAGGCAGGAAGCGCGCGCGGTTGTGCACGTCCGCCGCGCCCTGCTCCCTCTCCCCTCCGGGGAGAGGGTTGGGGTGAGGGGCCGGGGCTCGCGGGAATGCTCCGCATGGGGGGGTGTCGCGAGCAGACATCCAAACGTAAAGAAAGCAGCCCTTCCCCGTCGCGCGGCACACATGCCGCGCGAAGGCACTCCACGCGAAAGGCGCGCGTGCGCCGCAGCTATTTCGACAACACCTGCTGGATCGCCTCCAGGCCATGCCCGCGCGTCTCGATCCCGCGCCGCACCAGCAGCCACGCCGCCAGCCCCATCGGCAGCGCAATCAGCAGCGCCGACAGCATGAAATGCTCGAACAGACCAAGCACACCCAGCAGCGCGCCGAGGATGCCGCCGAGCTTGGAGCCTCCGGCGATCAGGCCTGAGCCGGTGCTGCGCAGGTGCACCGGATAGATCTCCGCCGCGTAGGGGATCAGCGTGGCGATCACACCGCTGATGCTCAACAGCAGCGCCACCGTTGCAGTCGTCGTAAGGGTATTGGAGCGCAACTCCAGAGCGCCGATCCCGAAGAACAGCAACAGCGATGCCGCCGTCAACCCGATGAACAGCACCAGCGTGCGGATGCTGCTCCAGCGTTGGTAACAGGCGACCACGACGGCGATGCCCGGCAGCGCGAGCACCGCTGAGCGCGCCAGCAGCGCGGCGCTGCCTTGCGCGTCGATGCCGAGCTTGACCAGGTTCGCCGGCAGCCACAGCAGGAAGCCGAAATTGGCCAGCCCCCAGGCCACCGCGCAGACCATCAGCCCCCAGGTGATCGCCGCATGCCGTCCGCGCAGCAGCTGGCGCATGCCGACCCGGTCGGCCCCGTGCACCTGTGTCCCCGCCGGTGGCGGGGCGACCTCGGGCACCGGTGGCTGGTTGCCGGAGAACTTCAGCAGTACGGCGCGCGCCTGCTCCTCCAGCCCGGCCAGCGCGAGGAACCGCGGCGACTCGGGGATGTAGCGGTTGAGCAGCACGATCAGCGCGCCGGTGGGCAGGTTCAGCAGCCACAAGGCGCGCCAGCTGTAGGCCGGCTCGAACAGCGTCGCCGCGCCGGAGGCCAGCAAATAGCCCGCCGAGGTGCCCACGCCGCCGAGTGCCACCAGCAGCCAGCCGCGGTGAGCCGTGGGGATGGTCTCGGCCATCAGCGTGAAGGTGATCGGCAGCATCCCGCCGGCGGCCGCGCCCATCATGAAGCACATCCCCAGGTTCCAGCCGAACGCGGGCATCGCGCCGCAGATCGAGGTGCCCATGAACATCAACGCCGAAAGCAGGATCGTCGCGCGTCGTCCGAACAGGTCGCCGAGGCGTCCCCAGACGATCGATCCGACGGTGGTCCCGATCAGTGCCGAGAGCGCCAGCAGGCCTCCGGTGGCGCCGCTGATGCCGTACTCGGCCGACATCCCCGGCATCACGAAGCCGATCGTGGCCGGCTTCATCACGTCCACCGCGAGCGCCAGCGTCAGCACGCCGACCAGTTTCCAGTGCTCGCGGTTGAGCGGCACGTGGTCGGCCACGTGGAACGGCAGCGGGCTGGCATCGGCATGCAGCGTGCGGCGCATCTGCGCCAGCCGCGGCATCAGGCCGTAGCCCGACAGCAGTACGCCCAGAGGGACGAGCGCCATGCCGGTAAGCATCAGGTTGTCCATCGGCATGCCGGCGAGGCGGTAGTGCATGGGCGCGGCCATCGCCAGCATCGGCAGGTGGGCCAGCACGCCGGCGATCACGCAGAGGCAACCGGCCCAGAAGGCGATCGGGTGGTGGAAGGTGATGCTCTTGTGGGACATGCGGAACGTCGGCAAGGGACGGCCAAGCTTACCTTGCCCACCAGCGCATGCTTTCACCCCCTCTCCCCTCCGCGGCTGGGGTGAGCGGCCGGGGCTCGCGGGAATGTCAGCAGAGCGTGCGTTGCTTGTCGTTCTTGCGCGGTCTGCCCGCGACTTGGCTCGCCTGCGGCAGGCTTCCGATCACCGGTCGGCGCCCGGGTCACTCTTCTTTGCTGGCCCAAGGGACAGTGGGAGACAAAGAGATCATGGCCAAGCGTCACTTCGCCTTGCTTGGTGAGTCGCTGGCTCTCAGAGCTGCCTCCGCTTTTCCGCGGGCGCTCGGGAATGGGGGCAGGACGCGCGCGAGGGTGTATGTGCTCACCGCGCGCTGCCCGCTCTCCGATGGAGAGGCTTCAAGAGAGGATGCGCAAAGTGAACGGCCCTTTCGCGCGGCGCGCACGGCGGGTTGCCGATACTTCCCGCACAGGCAGCCATACGCAGGTTTCCATGATCGAGTGCATGCACGGCGCCGCTGCAGTCGCGCCGCTTTCCCCTTCCGTTCAAACGCATTCGCGCTGGTCGCTCGGCGGGCCGCCCGGTGAGCCCGAGCATCCGCAGCAGGATCCGCCGCCGCAGCGCCCGAACGATCCGATCGACCCCGGCCGGCCGCAGCAGCCGGAAGTGCCGCCGATCGAACCGCATACCCCGACGGTGCCCGAGCCGCGCATGCGCGGCTGAGCGACAGTCTTTGCAGGGTGGTGGGCGCACCCTCCCGTGAGGGAGGCGCGCCGAGGTGTCAGTCCTCGTCGCTGCGCAGCAGCTTGCGCAGCAGGAAGAACGCGCCGATCGTGCCCGCGACCACGGCGACGGTCGCCACCGGGTGGCGGGTGGCATGGCGGCGCACGCGGCGGTACTGGTAGCTCGCCTCGTCGGCGAGGTCCTCGGCCATGTGCGAAATCTGCTTGCCGTAACCGGAGCCGCGGCGCCCCAGGCGCGTGGTCAGGCGACGGCCACGTTCGATCAGGCCATTGGCCGTGTCGGCGGTGCCATAGGCGTACTGGCGCACGCGGTCGCGTACGCGTTCGCTGGCGCCATCGAAGCGCTGTTCCAGATCTCGGGTTCGGTTCATGGGAGCCTCCTGTGCGTCGAGGCCCCAGCCTGACCAGCGCAGCGTGAGAGGGGCGTCGAAAACGCACCGCCCGGTTCAGGCGAGCCTTAGCCGAGCCGGTACGCGCCACCGCGTTCGAGTGCGCGCCGGTAGGCCGGCCGCGCGTGGATGCGCTCCAGCCACGCCCACAGCCGCGGACGACCGGCATCCAGGCCGCCACGCGCGCTGGCCGCTTGTACGGTGATCACCGGTTCAGTAACGCCAGCTGGTGCGATCGGCGTCCGCCGGCGCATGGCCGTCGATGTAGCGCGTGACCGTCTCGATCAGTTCCTGGCCGCGCGGGCCCCAGCAGTGCGGCGCCATCGGCTGGTAGGTCACGCTGCCGCGGAAGGACGGGTTGCGCGCGCGCTTGAGGAACGCGTCCATCGCGCGCACGCCCATGTTGAGGTTGTAGGTGTCGGCGTCGCCCACGTAGATATGGATCTTGTCGGTGACCTTCGGCCCCAGCGTGGCCCACTGGGTTTCCAGCAGGTGGCGCAGGTCGAAATGCTGCTTCCAGTACTGCGCGACGTCGTGGTCGATCACGCCGGTGCGCTTGTCCCACAGCCGCCTGGGATAGCCGTCCGCGCCAACCGGGCCGAAGGCCGCTTCCCAGATGTCCCACTGGCCGCCGGAGCGGCTGTGGTCGCCCACGGCCAGCTCGTACCGGTTCTCGTCCTTCATCATGGCCTCGACGTTGCCGTCGGGCTGGCGCGTGTCCACGCGCTCGACCTTCACCCAACCCTTGTCGAGCCAGTAGGCGTTGGCGTCGTCGTAGATGTTCACCACCTGGTGGTGGCGGAAGTCCAGCGCGTCCGGGCAGGAGGCGAAGGTGCCGCCGTAGTAGTCGGGGTGGAAGATCATCTGCGCCATGGCGATCCAGCCGCCGGTCGAGCCGCCTTCGAGGATGCGGGCCCACGGTGCGTCGATGAGGCGGAAGCGTTTCTGGATTTCCGGCAGCAGTTCCTGGTGGATCGCGTCGTCGAACGGGCCTTCGTTGGCCGAGTTCACCGCGTAGGAGTCGTCGTAGTAGGGCGAGGGATGCTGCAGGCTCACCATGATGTAGCGCGGCGTGCCGTCGGCCAGCCAGTAATCGCGGAAGTGCGACTTCGGATAGTCGAAGCCGCCCGGCGCGCGGGTGGAGAAGTGGTCCTGCTCGTAGATCACCGGGTAGCGCACGTCCGGATGCTTGTCGTAGTCCTTCGGCAGCAGCACCGTGGCGCCAAGATAGATCGGCTGGCCCCACCAGTCGCTCAGGAGCTTGCTCTTGATGCGGAAGCGCCTGACGTAGGGCGTGTCCTTCGGGAACGCGATCGGCGGGATCACCTGATCGGCCACCAGCGTCACCGGCGTGGGCGCGGCCGGGTCGTAGTGCACCTTCACCGGCTTGCCGTAGAGGTTGCCGGGCGAGTGCTTGAAGTCCTGGCCTTCCCACTGGTCCATGTGCAGCCACACGGTATGGCCGTCGGCGCGCTTGAACTCGGTGTAGACGTTCACGAACGGCTGCATCCAGTAGTCGCCGGCCGGGAGCTGCGCGAGGCTGGTCAGCGGCGCGCCGAAGTCGCCGGCATCGATGGTCGCCACCTGACCGGGCGCGAGCGCGCTGACGTCGTGGCCGAACAGCGGCACGCCGGTGATGTCCGTCTGCTCGATCGGCGGCGTCTCGTTACTGCGGCTGACCGCCACGTAGACGCGCCCGGTGATCGGCTGCGCGTGCGCCCTGGCGCTGAAACTGACCTGGATGCGCGGACCCTCCGCCGCATGCGCGGCGGGCAGGGTGGCGAGGGCGAGGAAGGCGGCGCCGGCGAGGCGCAGGAGGGGCAGGGGCGTGGTCATGCCGGCGATCGTAGCGGCTGGCTGGCTTCCGTCACACTGCCGGTCGCGTTGTCGCGGTGGTGCTCGCCCTGTAGGAGCGTCCTTGGGCGCGACCGGGATGATGGTCGCGCCCAAGGGCGCTCCTACAGGGACAGCCTAGAAAATCTCCGCCACGCAGCAACGCAGGCTGCCGCCGGCCTTCTCGATCTCGTCCAGCTCCACCGCACCGATGCGGAAACCCCAACCGCCCAGCGCCTGTCGCTGGGCATCGGTAAGCGCGCGTGCGGCGGCCGCGCTCATCCACACGCGCTGGTCCGACAGCGTGATCGCGTTACCGGCGAAGGCCTGCTTCTGCGCCGGCGTGAGCCACAGCGCACGGTCGCCGTAGGCGCGGGCGATCGACGCGGGCACGGCCGGGTCGGCGAAGCCGTCCGGCGCCACGATCGCGGCCCGGCCGGCCAGCAACGCCAGCACCACGTTGGTGTGGTATTCGCCGGCGGCGAGCGGAAAGCAGAAGGTCAGGCGCAAGCCGAACGCCTCGTGCATGGCCCGCGCGCCGGCCTCGTCGCAGCGCTCGGACAGGCCGCAATAGCCCACGCCGCGGGCGCGGTCGATCACCAGCGCGCCGGTGAGCTCGGCCACGCAGTCGTTGCGGCAGGACAGGTCGATTTCCGCATAGCCGAGCACCTGGGCGAAGAAGTCCCGCACGTCGCGCCGCCCGGCCTCGCGCTGGCGGATCGCATGGCGCATGCGCCCGACGATCAGCCGCCCCGGCGCGGTGGCGAACACGTTGTTGGGAAACACCGCATCCGGCGTGCTGGCCTCGCCCGGGAAGGTGATCACCGGGCAGTCCGCGCGCAGTGCCTGTGCCAGCGCCGCATGCTGGGCCAGCGCGCGCAGCGGATCGACCGCCAGCGCCATGTCCATGTAGCGGTTGTCGCTGGCCGACTCCGCGGCCAGCGCGAACTCTGCCGGCGCGAGCAGGAAAGCCGCGCGCGCAGTGGCCTGGGCGTCGGGCAGCGGTGGCAGGGCGGCGAAGGCGTCGAGGAAGGCGGCGGGCGAGGTGACGATCACGACCTGGACTCCCGGAGGATGCGCCATGGTAAGCGCCCGCCACTCACAGCGTCTTGGCGCCCGCCTCCTCAGCCGCCTCGATCGCCTCCGCTTCCAGGTGCAGCTTCTGGCGCCTGCGCAGCGTCGGGAACATCGCCATCCAAAGCCCCACCACCACCAGCGTGCCGACGCCGCCGAGCACGGCCGCCCCGACGGCGCCCAGCCACGCGGCGACCAGGCCCGACTCGAACTCGCCGAGCTGGTTGGAGGTGTTGATGAAGATCGAATTGACCGCGTTGACCCGTCCGCGCATTGCGTCCGGTGTGTCCAGCTGCACCATCGAGCCGCGGATCACCATGCTCACCATGTCGAACGCACCGCCGGCGAACAGCGCGATCAGCGACAGCCACATCCACGAGGACAGCGCAAACACCAGCGTCGCCACGCCAAAACCGGCCACCGAGCCGAACATGATGATGCCCACGCGCCGGGTCAGGTCGTGCCGCGCCAGAGCGAACGACATCAGCAGCGCGCCCACCGCGGGTGCCGCACGCAGCAACCCCAGGCCCCACGGACCGGTGTGCAGGATGTCCTTGGCGAAGATCGGCAGCAGCGCGGTGGCGCCGCCGAACAGCACGGCGAACAGGTCGAGCGAAATCACGCCCAACACGTCCTTGCGCTCGCGGATGAAATGCACCCCGGCGAACAGCGATTTCAGCGAGGCCGGCTCACGCTTCGGCGGCGCCTGCTCGTAGCGCAGCAGCGCCATCAGCGTGGCCGCGATCAGGTACAGGCCCGCGGCGGTGGCGTAAACCACCCCCGGCCCCGCCACATAGAGCAGGCCGCCCACTGCCGGTCCCAGCACCATCGCCATCTGGAAGGCCGAACCGCTCACCGCCACCGCGCGCGGCAGGATCGCCGGCGGCACCAGCGCCGGCAGCAGCGAGGACATCGAGGGGGACTCGAACGCCTTGGCGGTGCTGATCACGAACACCAGTGCCAGGATGCCCGCCTCGTGGATGCGCCCGCTGAAGCTCAGCGCCGCCAGCGCGGCGATCGCGCACCATTCGACGACCTGACCGATCAGCACCACGCGCCGGCGCTCGAACTGGTCGGCGACGTGGCCGGCCGGCAGCGCCAGCAGCACCGAGGGGAAGAACTGGACCAGGCCGATCAGGCCCAGGTCCAGCGCGCGGCCGGTGATCGCGTAGATCTGCCAGGCCACCGCCACCGAGAGCATCTGGAAACCGAAGCCCGAGGCGATGCGGGCAAACCAGAACTGCACGAAGGCGCGGTGCGTGAGCAGCGAGTCGGTGGGCATGGGCAGTCCAGCGGTTGAGGCGCGGAATTATCGCCGCGGGTGGCCCTTCCCGCACGAGCGCCCCCATCCGCCCTCCGGGCACCTTCCCCGTGGAACGGGGGAAGGATCGCGCGGCACGACCTTCCTCCACCCGGCGGGGCATTCCTATCGAGTCTTCCCCCGTTCCACGGGGGAAGGTGCCGACAGGCGGATGGGGGCAGCCGCGCCAACGACTTCACGACCACTTGCCCATCCCCGCCCTAGCCTCGCCCCATCGCAGCCGCAGGAGACCGGCCATGGGCCGCCAGGCCGAACACGTCTACACCGACCAGCCCACCATCGCCCGCTTCAACAGCATGGTCGAACACCTGCAGAACGGCGCGCGCGTGCGCCTGCACCTGGCCGACGGCAGCACCTGCGACGGCGTGGTCGCCGCGCGCCCGACCGTGCAGGAGTTCTTCGACGGTGACGGCAACGAAGGCAGCAACGGCGTCGTGCACCTGGAACAGCTCGGCACATCCGAATGGAAGCGCTACCTCTGGTTCGACCAGATCGAGCGCATCGAACACCTGGATTCGGACGCACAACTGCGCGCCTGACCCGCACGCCCGCATGTGGAAGCGCCCTTGGGCGCGAACGGGATGCGGACCGCGCCAACGGGCTGTGGGTACGGGGCGGCCCGCTGCAGGAGCGCAGCGGTGCGCGACCGCCATGGCTCCGGTCGCGCCAGGTGCGCTCCTGCAGCGGTTAACCGACGCGCGTGAACCCGTCTTCGCTCCAGCCCTCGCTGCCCACGCCGTGGTGCACGACGAACAGCCCGTCCGGGTCGTAACGCCGCTTGGCACGCAGCAGCCGCGCGTAGTTCGCTCCCCAGAAGCCCCGCTGCCAGTCGCGCAGGAAGTAGTCGCTCTCGGACACGTACGAGCCGGCATGCGGCGCAACCACGCGCAGCGCCTCCATTGCAGCCTCGACCGCCGCGGCGTCGCCGCGCGCTTCGGCCAGGTCCGGATCGCGCAATCCCGGGAAGGCCGGGCCGCTGCCGTCGGCGCAGATCGCCAGAGCGAACGCGTCGGCCACCTGCGGGTTCATCGCGGTGTCGCGCGTGCGCGCGATCGCGGAAGGCTCGCCGCCGGCCATGCCCTTGTTGAAGTGCAGCGCGAAGTCATGCCGGCGCGAGGCGGCGAACAAGGCATCCGCCAACGCCCTCTGCCTATCCGGCGCAAGCAGCGCGGCCGGCAGCCAGGCCGACTGGTAGGCATGGATGAACCAGCCGACCTGTCCGCGATCGCCGGCCCAGACCATGTGGTAGGCGGGCGTGCCGGGCCGGTCGTCGTCGGCCATCAGCTGCGGCGCGTGCTGGCGGAAGAAGTCGGCATCCCAGAAGTGCCGTGCCGGCAGGGCCAGCGTGCGCGGGGGTTCCGCGAAGCTGTATTCCTTGCGCGCGCGCACCCAGTCGAAGAAGGGCTTCCACGTCTGCTCGGCCTGTGCCTCGGTCAGCCCCTGGAACACCATGCTGATCGACAGCGTGTTGTCCGGTGCGAAGCCCATCTGCTCGCCCCAGTGCGGGTTGAACAGCGCCTCGCGATAGAACGCCATCGCACGCCCCACCAGCGCCCGGTAGGCCTGGTCGGAGGACGCCTGGATGGTGCCGAACACCGCGCCAAAGAACGGCGGCAGCTCGAAGGTACGCAGGGTCAGCCGGGTCACCACGCCCAGACTCCCGCCACCACCGCCCTTGAGGCCCCAGAAGAGCTCCGGATGCTGGTGCGCGTTGATCGTGAGCACCGCGCCGTCGGCGGTGACCACTTCGGCCTCCAACAGGTTGGACGCGGCGGTGCCGAAGCCCTTGGAGAAACTGCCGAAGCCGCCGCTCTGCACCAGGCCGGCCACGCCCACCGTGGTGCAGCCGCCGCCCTGCGCGTAGCGCCCACCCACGGTCGTCACCGCGTGATAGACGTCGATCCACATCGCGCCGGCACCCACGCTCACCGCCGGCAGCGGCGCTACCTTGCCCTCGCCGCCGGCGGGCACGAACCCCTCGTGCAGAGTCACCTGATTCATGCGGCGCGGCCAGACCAGCAGCGAATCGGGCGCGCTGGAGGTGCCCTGGTAGCTGTGGCCACCGCCCTTGACCACCAGCCGCAGACGGTGCCGCCGCGCGAAATCCACCGCCGCAGCCACGTCCGCGGCCGACTCGGCGGCCACCGCGTAGGCACTGGGCCGCGAGCGCCAGGCATCCGCCCAACCGCTGGTCTGGGTGAGCGCCGGGTCGTCGCCCAGGGCGAAGGGGTTCTTCAGCTGCCTGGCCGCCTCGGCGTAGGCGGCGGTGCCCGCGCCGCCCGCGAACGGAGACGCCGGCTTGAGCAGGCGACCGCCGACCGCGCGATCGAGTGACTGCCATTCGGCCAGCGCCGGCCAGCCGGGCTGGCCCGGGCGAAGCCGCACGGCGTGAGCCAACCTGGCCGGCAGGGCGCGGGCGGTGCGCGCCAATGCCGGCAGCAGTGGCAAAGCCAGGGCGGCCTTGAGCAGTTCGCGTCGTTTCATGGCGATTCTCCGGGTGATCGGCGCACCCTACGCCCTGCCGTGGTCCAGCACCGCTGCGCGGTGACCGGTCGCGGGTGCCTTGGGATGGAAGGCGGGCGTGTGGGACGAGTGGCACTCGTGCGGGACACCCATCCGGCCCGGACCCTTCCCTCGAAGCGCGGCGTCGGGTTCCCGCCCTCCAAGGGAAGCTCGACCGCGCCTGCGGCGGAACCTCCCTTTCAGGGGAAGGGCCGGGACGGACGGTTTTTGCGGCGCGCCGCCCGCCCGCCCCATAGAATCCGCCGATGCCCCCGACCACCCACCTCGACTACCGCAGCTTCCATCGCTGGCGCCGTTCGGCGGAGATCGGTTTCTGGATCCTGCTGGCCATCCTCAACACCGTGTTCAACAGCATGGTTGCGCAGATCGACCACGCCCGGGTCGCCGCGTGGGAACCGTGGGTGTGGGAATGGACCAGTTCGCTGATGATCCTGGCACTGGTGCCGGCCATCCTGGCGGCGGAGCGGCGCTGGCCGTTTCGCTTCGACACCTGGCGACAGAGCCTGCCGTGGCACCTGCTCGCCACCGTGCCCTTCAGCTTGGTGCACGTGACCGGCATGGTGGCGCTGCGCGCGCTGGCCTATGCCGCGGCCGGCCATCGCTATGACTTCGGTCGGTGGGAACCGGGCTACGCCTACGAATACCTGAAGGACTTCCGGACCTATTTCCTCATCATCGCGCTGATCAGCCTGTCGCGGCTGTGGCTGGTGCGCTGGCAGGGCGAGGCACGGCTGCTGGCGGCGCCGGACGAAGGCCCGCCGGTCGAACCGGTCGAGCGGCCCGAGAGGTTCCTGGTGCGCAAGCTCGGCAAGGAGTTCCTGGTCAACGCGCGCGAGATCGAGTGGCTGCAGGCGGCCGGCAACTACGTGAACCTGCACGTCCGCGGGCGCGACTATCCGTTGCGCACCACCATGGCCGCGATCGAGGAGCGGCTGGATCCCTCGCGTTTCGTGCGCGTGCACCGGAGCTACTTCGTGAACCTCGACTACCTCGCCGAGATCGAGCCGCTCGATACCGGCGATGCGCGGCTCAGGCTGCGCGACGGCGCGACGGTCCCGTGCAGCAGGCGCTACCGTGCCCTGCTGCGCGAACGCTTCATTGAAGCGCCGGCGACCACGGTGTGAGCCGCCGGCATGTCGGGCTCCGGGGGCTATCGGGCTGGGAGCGTGCGGACCGCGCGTCGGCCGCTCGGCGGTCGTTTCAGGGGGCAATCAGCATCGTGAAATCGTGGCCGTGGAGCCGCCCACCCTCTCCGCGGTGCGCCGCGATCTAGGCTGCGACGGCAGCGGAGGCCTCGATCGGCTCCAGGTCGCTCCACACGTAGCTGGGGCGTGTGGGGAGCGATCGAGCCTGCTGCCTTCACGCAGCAGACGAGGTGGTAGTCCTGCGGCGTGCCCCCCCCCCCCGACAGCCGGGGCAGCAGCGGCCAGTAACCATCCACCACGTCGATGAAGCCATCAGCGGGCCACCCGGCAGGTGCGCGGGCCCGCTCATGGTGTCCCCTGCCTAGCGGGCCGGAACCAGTGCCGAAGTGGGAAGAATGACTTCCACGCGACAGCCGCCGGTCTCGGACGTGCGCTTCATGGCGCCCCCCAGGCGGGTGGCCAATTCCCCCACGAGCCGTGAGCCCGTTCCGGGTTGGGCATCCACCGGGCAGCCCTCGCCATCGTCCTGCACTACGATGTGCGTGGAGGCGCCACGGTGCCAGGCTTCCACCTTGACCTGGCCGGACGACCGGTCATTGAACGCGTATTTCAGTGCATTGGTCACCAGCTCGTTCACGATCAGCCCGATGGATGCCGCGGCAGACCGGTGGATTTCGGTCGAAGGCGCGTCGACCTCGAAGGTGATCGGGCGCACGCCAGCGAGCATTTGTCCGAGCTGGTCGCATAGCGAGCCGAGGTAGAGCGACAGTGGCACGCAGCCGCTGACGTCGCCGGTGGCATGCAGGCGCTCCTGAACCTGCCCGACGGAGCTGACCCGGCTGGCTGCCGACTGCAACGCCTGCCTTGCCATCGGGTCGGGGTGGCTCCTGGCCTGGAGCGAAATGATCGACGAGGCCATGAACAGATCGTTGCGCGTGCGGTGGATCAACTCGCGCAGGAGCAGCTCCTTCTCCTCCTTGGCCGATGCCAGCTCGCGCAAGGCGTGACGAAGGCCTTCGATGATCAGCGTCATCAGCACGCCGACAGGCACGAAGACGCCCAGCGCGGCGGTCCGTTCGGCAGCCGGCGCAGGCACGGCCCAAGGCAGGTGGGCGTTGGCGACCAATGCGCATAGCAGCGTGGCCAGGAAACCCGCTCCGTGGTCGAACAGCACGGCGCAGATCAGCACGGCCGGGAAGAACAGTTCCAGCCGGTAGCCGGCGAACACCTCGGCGAAGACGTTTTGCGCCAGCCAGGCGGCCACCACGATGGCGACCACACCGGCGAGGCGCACGGGGGTTGAGAAGTGCCGCCTTGGGAGCAGCGCTCTTGCGAGCCGATTCATGGGGCCTCCGGGCGGCACGGACGTCCACACGCCGAGCCTGGCCGTCAGATAGACGGGGGATGGGAAGGATTCCCGCACCCGGCGCACGCCGGAAGCCCCGGATGACCCGCGCCTGCCTCACTGGTGAGGGGCTGCCCGCGAGCGGTTGCCGTGGGACCGGCAACCGCGAAGCCGCTAAAGCGGCTCCACCGTAAGCTTGATCCGCAGGCCCATGGTCTTGAGCGCCAACTCCACCTGGCCCAGCTTCGACTTGTGGCGAAGATCGAGCAGGCGATCCACTTGGGGCAGGTGCACGTTGAGGCGGCGGGCGAGATCGGCCTTGCGCAACCCCTGGTTGAGCATGGCCTGGTAGAGCCCGATCTTTGCTACGACAAGCGGGGGTAGATCGACCGTCTGCTGTCCTAGAGCGGCGCGACTGGGCATGGGAACCGATTGCCGATTCTGCATGCAGTCTTGCAGTTGTTCCTCGATACCCTCCATCGCTGCGGCTAACGCGTCTTGCGCGTTCTTGCCCACGGCGGCGAGATCGGGCAGGTCAGGACAGGTGACCGTGACCTTACCCAGGGTAAGCGTCAGATTCACCGGATAACGCATGGCGGCTCCTCGGATCGCGAGCTGGCGCCGTACGCTGTCGTCCCAACCGCCGGCTGCGCAGCTTCACTGCAACCGCCGATTGTCCCCCATGGGCCTGTGGACGATAACAACATTAATGTTGTCTTCGCGGGGGCTTGCCGCCGCCATGCGCTCCGCTGCCGCCGCTGCCGGAACGGGTTGCACCGCCCGCCTGCCCGTTCCACGCTAGGGCTTTCCCCCGCCAGGAGAGCGCCGATGAAGCTGCCGTTCCATCCATCCGTGGCCGTGCTGTGTGGCGTGCTGGCCCTGGCCGGCTGCAATTCGCAGGACCAGGAGCAGCCTGCCCAGGCCCCGGCGGCTTCGGCGCAGAACGACGATGCCGCGCGCAAGCTCGACACCTACCGCCAGTTGCTGCGCATCCATAACGACGAGATGGCGGTGACGATGGGCCACGACATCCTCGACCGCTATCCGGACAGCGCCGCGGCGAAGGAAGTGCAGCAGACCCTGCCCGATATCGAGAAGCGCTGGAAGGAAGAGAGCGAGAAGCGCCGCCTCGACGCGCTGTGGCTGTACCAGGTCTCGCCGATGCAGGGCGGCACGCAGTCGACCGCCACCATCTACGCCAGCCAGCCCGCCGGCAACGACCGCGTGCGGCTGGTGCTGCGCCGGCACACCGACTGGGGCCAGAACGTGTTCCTGTACGGCGGCGGGCACGGCTTTGTCTGCCGCGGCAACTGCACGATCCACGCCACGTTCGACGGCAAGGAGCACGGCATCAAGGCGTTCGCGCCTTCCACCGGCGAGCCGGCGCTGATGATCCGCGACGACGACGACTTCATCGCGCGGATGAAGAAGGCCAGGAAGATCACCCTGGACGTGACCCTGGTCGACGGCGAGAAGAAGGAGACCCTGGTCTACGAGGTGGGCGGCTTCGATCCGGCCAAGTGGAAGGCGCTGCCGAAGAAGAAGTGAAGGCGGTGCACCGAGAAGTGACTCGGTGCACCGATCGGCCCCCGACGCGTTACCGGTCGTGCGAATCGAGTCGAGGAGTAGCGCCATGTCGTTGAAACGTGCCCTGCTGGCCAGTGCCGCCACGGTGGTGTTCGCCGGTTGCTCCAGTGTCCCCTACGCGCAGCGCCAGGCCGAGCGCCAGGCGGCCTACGCGCAGGCGGCCGGCGCGCCGGTCAACCACTTCAGCTTCTTCCAGCCGATGTGGTCGTGGGAGCCGCTCGGCAGCGACCAGGTGGCGGTCTACACCAGGCCGAAGGAAGCCTGGCTGCTCGACGTGCCCGGCTGCACCGAACTGCCGTACGCCAACACGATCGGCGTGACCTCGAACCTCAACCAGGTGTCGATCAACTTCGACAAGGTGATCACCGGACGCAACCAGCTGGCCTGCACGATCCGGCAGATCCGTCCGGTCGACGTGGGCAAGCTCAAGGCGTTGCAGCAGGAGCAGCGGCAGGTGACGGCCGAACCGCGTCAGGACTGACCCGCGCGCGAGGCCTCCATGGGAGCGCACCCTGTGCGCGACCGTGGGGTCGGCCGCTCCGGGCGGTCACGCACAGGATGGGCTCCTGCAGAACTTTCGACCCGATCCGTCGGCACTCAGTTGAGGAACAGGCGTTCGGCCAGCTTCGCCAGTGGCTTCTCCAGCGCGCCCTGCAGCCGCGCGGGAAAGTCCAGCGGCTTGAGCAGCATCTTCACCGTCATCTCGGCCGGGATATGCCGTCGCAGCAGGGCCTGCGCCTTGCCGGCGACGCGACGGAAGGCCTCGCGGTCGCCCTTGTGCTGTGGGTAGCACTGCTCGAACACGTGGCGCAACGCGATGTCGCTGTCTTCGCTGCGGATCTCGTTGACCCGCTTCAACACGGCGCGGAACACCTTGTAGCGCCCCAGACCCTCGTTCTCGCGGTAGCGGCGGAAGTGCTGGTAGAAGTACTTGAAGTGGCGCACCTCGTCGCTCTTGATATGCCCAGTCAGCTGCTTGAGCACGGGCTCGTCGGTGATCTCGTGCAGCGCGCGATACAGGCTCGCGGTGCCGGTCTCGACCACGCAGCGCGCGGCCAGCTCCAGTCCGCGGCTGTCCTCCAGCTGCTCGGCCGTGCACACCGCGCCGTATTCGGTCCAGAACGCGGCAAAACCCGTGTCCCAGTCGAACTCCGGCCACACTGCACGCACATAGGCGGCCAGCGCACGGCCGTGCTGCAGCTCCTCGTGCTCCCAGTGCTGGCTGAGCCAGGTCTGCAGTTCCTCGTCGCCGTTGAAGTGCGTGACCAGGTTGTGGGTGTAGAGATCCGAACCGCTCTCGACGAAAGACGAACTGCACAGCAGGAAGAACAACTCCTCGTTGTGGCGCACGCGCGCGCGGTCGATGCGCGACAGGTCGAGGCTTTCCAGCGTCCAGGGCAGGGCAGGGGCGTAGTTCACGCGGGTGTCCTGTGAAGGCGCGGCACGAAGCGCGCGCGTGACGGGCGAATGACGGACAGCATACGGTCTCGTGACGCGCGGGGATTAACCCAGCCCGACCCTGCGACCACCATCGCTTACGGTACGACCGTCACCGGCACGTGGGCGCGCGCCAGCACGTCGCTGGAGACCGAGCCGAGCAGCCAGCGCGCCAGCGTGCCGCGGTCGGTATGGCCGATCACGATGTGGTCCACGCCGTGCTGCCCGACCTGGCTCAGCAGCACGTCGCCCGGGCTGCCGTGGGTGACTTCCACGTCGATCATGTCGCGCGCGTCCGGCTCCATCGCGACCAGTTCGTCCAGCAGCTCCTGTGCGCGCTGGGCGCTGGAGTCGGCCATCATCAGCGCGCAGGCATCGGCGCCACCCTCGGTCACCTGCAGCACCGACACCACCCGCACCCGGCCCTTGCCGCAGCGTGCCAGCGCGACGGCGGTCTGGAAGGCGCGTTGCGACGAAGGCGAACCGTCGTAGCCGACCAGCGAATACTTGAACATGGCGCCTCTCCGTGCGTGTGGTTCCGATTATGCCGCGCCCGTCACTGGTCGCATGGGGCCTCCACCTCGGCGTGTGCGTTGGGCCGGATCGGCACCCCGCGCACCTCCGCCACGTTCTGCGTGAGCTCGGCGCCGAGCAGCAGGATCACCACCGAGTAGTACACCCACACCAGCAGCACCACCACGCTGCCGGCCGGGCCGTAGGCGCCGCCCACGTCGCTGTGCGACAGGTACAGGCTGATGCCGAACTTGCCGATGGCAAACAGGATCGCCGTGAAGGCGCCGCCCAGCAGCGTGTCCCGCCAGTCGATCTGCGCATCGGGAAGGACCTTGTAGATCGAGGCGAACACCAGGCCGAAAAGCAGCAGCGCGACGATCGCCTCCAGCGCGTCCCACATGGCCGTGTCGCTGCGCGCGAACACCGCGATCGCGGTGCTCGCCACCAGCGACACGATCAGCAGGAAGGCCAGCGTCAGCAGCAGCCCGAAGGCATGCATGCGCGTGAGCAGCCAGCTGAACAGCGCATTGCGTGGCGCCGCGCGCAGGTTCCACACGCGGTTGATCGCCAGTTGCAACTGGGCGAATACGGTCGATGCGCCGATCAGGGTGATCGCCAGGCCGATGATGCCGGCCCAGTGGCCGAGCTGGGGCCGGTCCTCCGCATTGTTGATCACCAGCTTCACCGCGTCCGAGGCGCGCGTCCCGACCAGGTGGTTGATCGAACTGACCAGCTGGTTCTGCCAGGCCGGCTGCAGCGAGGCGACCAGCCATAGCAGCAACACCAGCATCGGTGCGAATGACAACGCCGAGTAGAACGCTACCGCCGCGGCGTGCGTCATCAGATCATCCTTCGCCGCACCCTTGGCGGTGCGCTTGACGACCTCCACGGTCGATTGCCACAGCGAGTGCATGGGGCTCTCCGGAACCTGCGTGCGAACCCAAGCATGGCGAGGCGCCTGCGCTGCGATCGTGAACGCGCGGTGCCGTTCCCGCTGGCGCTTCCTTCACCCGTGCGGGGACAGACTCGACCGCAGCCTCACAGCGCCCCGAACGGGGAAGGAGACCTGCGATGAACCTGCGCACCACCGCATGGGCGAGCGTGTTCTTGGCCGGCACGATGGCGTTGGCGGCCTGGCCGGCCGCACCGGCCCGCGCGTCCGAACCCATGGTCAAGTGCGAGCTCAGCTACAACCTGCAGGGCTGGTCGATCATCTACAAGCACGCCGAAGGGGCAGGCACGGTCACCTGCGACAACGGCGAAAGCGCGCCGGTGAAGATCAGCGTGGTCGGCGGCGGCCTCACCGCCGGCAAGTTCCGCGTCACCGACGGCAAGGGCGAGATCACCAGGGTGCACGGTATCGCCGAGGTGTTCGGCGACTACGTGCAGGCCGGCGCCGAGGCGGGCGTGGTCAAGAGTGCCCATGCCCAGGTGCTGACCAAGGGCACCACGTCGCTGGCGCTGACCGGCACCGGCCAGGGCATCGACCTGGGCGTGTCGGTGGGCAAGTTCACCATCTCGCGTCAGTAGGCCGCATCACGCCCAGGGACGGGTTTCAGTCCATGGCTCCCCGCAGGGCGCTGGCTGAAGCCCACCCTGCGCCGGCCAGCGCGTAGACTTTGGCGGATCTTCCCATGGAGTCCGCCATGCGCAGACTGTCGATCACGTCCGTCCGCCACGCGGCTTTCTCCTGATGGCCGTCGATGCCACGCCCGCGCCCCGCTTCGGACTCTGGCGCGTTGCCACCTGGGTCGTGCTGCTGCTGGCCGCCATCGGCGGCGTGCTCTACCTGCGCCACGGCGACTGGCCCTACCTGGTCGGCAGCTTCGTGGTGATCGTGGTGTGCGCCGGCGGCATCCTGCGCCAGCCCTGGGCGCGACAGGCGCTGCGGGTGGTGGCCTTGCTGCTGGCGCTGTGGGCGCTGGCCACCGGCGGCCTGATGCTGGCGCAGTGGGGGCGGTTCGACGTAGCCCGCGCCCACGCCATGACCCAGCCGCAGGCGCCATTGCTTTTGCTGGTGATCGAGGACTGGCGCCGCAGTTTCATGCTGGCGCTGGCCTTCAAGGCGCTGCTGGTCCCGCTGGCGCTGTGGCTGGCCTGGCAACTAGGCCGGCCGCCGGTGCGCGCGCAGTTCGTTGCGCGGCGCTGAAACCGGGCGCAGACTCCCGGCACCGACCTGGGGAGGTATGGGGATGAAGCGCTTGTTGTTGGGAGTCGCCGGCCTGCTGCTGGCCGGCATGGCGTTCGCCGGTGGGCCCCGCGCGACCCGCGAGAAGGTCGAAGCCAGCATGGTCGTCACCGGCACGATCGGGGTGACGCCGCAGGGCACGGTGCTCGCCTTCGCACTCGACCAGCCGGAGAAGCTGCCGCCGCTGGTCGCCGACCTGATCGGCAAAGCCATACCGGGTTGGACCTTCCAGCCGGTGCTGCGCGACGGCAAGCCGGTGGCCGCCAAGGCCAGGATGAGCCTGCGCGTGGTCGCGCAGCCGATCGGCGAGGGCAGGTTCAAGGTCGGCGTGCGCAGCGCCTGGTTCGGCGATCAGGGCCAGGGCATCAGGAAGGAGAGTGCGCTCCAGCCGCGCTACCCGATGCAGGCGATCCGCGGTCGGGTCGAGGCCACCGTCTACGTCGCCTTGCGGCTCGACCGCGCCGGCCGGGTGTCCGATGCCACCGCCGAGCAGGTGAACCTGCGCGTGATCGCCGGCGAAAACGAGATGAACCACTGGCGCGAGCTGTTCGCCAAGGCCACGCTGGCCACGGCGCGGCAGTGGACCTTCAGCCCGGCCGATCCTTCCGACCATGCGCTCTACCGGGATGTCCGCGTCCCGGTGACCTACCAGCTGCACGTGGGCAACACGCCGCCTCCGTCAGCCAATGCGAGCTACGGCCAATGGCAGACCTACGTTCCCGGTCCCATCGAGCCGGTGCCGTGGAGCGACGAGGACAAGATGCTCAGCGGCGGCGTCGATGCCCTGCCCGACGACGGCGTGTTCGGGCGCTCCAGCCTCTCGCTGCTTACGCCGCTCGATCACGGCTGAAAAGCGGTCAATTCAGCCGCGGTTGACGCGCGGGCGGGTATCGCTGAGGTCCCTTTCCCGGACGACAACCGATGCGCCTGCGGCTCCTGTTCGCCAGCCTGATGCTGATCGCCGCCCTGCCGGTCCTGCACGCGCAGGACCTGGCGGGCACCTGCCACGCCAGCAGCGGCTATGACCTGACGGTCAAGCCGGACAGCCTGCTGTTCGATCGCCCGCAGCCGGCGCCCTTCCACGTGCAGATCGCCGACGGCACGCTGCATACCGACGGCCAGTCGGTGCGCCTCAACGCCGAGGACCAGGACCGGCTGGTGCTGTTCGAGCGCGAGCTGCGCGCGCTGGTCCCGCGCGTGCGGGCAGTGGCCGATGCCGGCGTCGCCCTGGCGACACGCGCGGTGCACGATGAAGCCGCCGGCATGCAGCTGGCGCCCGCCACCCTGGCCGAACTCGACCGGCGGCTGGCCACCCATGCTGCGCAGCTCAGGCAACGCATCGCGCAGAGCAACAGCACCCACGACTGGCAGGGTGACGCCGCCCAGCAACTGGCCGACCGCATCGTCGGCGACCTCGCGCCGCTGGTCGCCGCCGACCTCGGCCAGCAGGCGCTCGCTGCCGCGATGAACGGCGACCTGGCCGAAGCTGCGCGCCTGCGCGACGAGGCGGCGGACCTGGCCACCCAGCTGCAGCCCCGGCTGCAGCGCCGCATGCAGGCGCTGCGACCGCAGGTCCAGGCGCTGTGTCCGTCGATCCGGCGGCTGGCCGAACTGCAGCAGGGCGTGCGCGGGGCGAACGGACAGCCGCTGAACCTGCTGCAGGTGGGCGAGTAGGCTCCGCTGGCGCCGGGCAGCCGCGTGAACCGGCGCAGAGCAACCCGAATGCCGCCTGACGGACGGTGCGCAGCGAGCCGCGCGAACCGCGCGAGTTAATCCCCGGCTAAGTGCGCAGGGCCGACCATGGTCGTCCCACGTCGAACCCCAGGAGCCGCGCCCGTGGCGCCACGCCCGCAAACGCTGTTCAACGCCCTGATCCGCCGGGGCATCGACCTGCGCGCGATGTATCGCGATGCCTCGGCGCAGGCGAGCGAGCCGGGCCTGCGCGTGGTGCTGGGCGAGAACGCGAGCGCGCTGGACCAGGTGATCGCCGACCTGCAGGGCCAGGTCAGCCAGCTCGGCGGTACGCCGGCCCGGCACGGACGCCTGGGCGGTTCCGCGCGGCGCCAGCTGATCGAGTGGCTGCTGCCCGACACGCCTCGCCGCGACACGGCCTGGATCGCCCGCCTGGCGCACGGCGAAGCGGCGCTGGTGCACGCCTTCGAGGAAGGCCTGCAGCGCGCCACGCCGGAGGCCGCGCTGGTGCTGCGCCGCCAGCTGCCGAAGCTGCAGGGCATCCACCTGGACATGCACAGCCTGGCCCGCGCCCGGCGCTGCTAAGCTCCGCCCACCCGGGCTGGCCCAGGGGGAAAACGGCATGACCGCAAGCGCGCAGGATGTACTGGATTTCTGGTTCGCCGACGAGAACGCGGTGCGCTGGTTCGTGCGCGATCCCCAGTTCGACGAGGTCGTGCGGGCGCGCTTCGGCGCCACCCTGGACCTGGCCATCACGGGCGCGCTGGACCTGTGGGCGGTCACCCCGCACGGCTGGCTCGCGCTGCTGATCGTGCTCGACCAGTTCAGCCGCAACGTCTACCGCGGCGATGCGCGTGCGTTCGCCCAGGACAACCGGGCGCAGGCGCTGGTGCTGGAGGGGCTGGAACGGCGCGACGACGAAGCGCTGACGCCGCTCGAGCGCGTGTTCGCCTACCTGCCGCTCGAACACGCCGAGGACCTCGCGCTGCAATGGCGTTCGGTGACGCTGTTCCGCGCGCTCGCCCTACAGGCCACGCCCAACGCACGCGGGCAATATGACAACTTCCTCGACTACGCGCGCCGGCACTGCGAAGTGATCACGCGCTACGGCCGCTTCCCGCACCGCAACGCGGTGCTGGACCGGCCGAGCACGCCGGACGAACTGGCCTACCTTGAAGAGGGCGGCGGCTTCTAGCGCGACGGGTCGACTCCATGGAGGGAACGACATGCGCACCATCATGATCGCCGGCCTGTGGCTGCTCGCCTTCGGCGCCACCGCCTCGGACACCCTGCGCGTGGGCAGCCGCCTGCTGGTCGCCGGCGACAGCGCCGCGCAGGTGCGCGAACTGCTCGGCCAGCCCACGCGGGTGACCCACCACCGCGCGCGGCGCCGCGGCCGCGGCGTGGTGGTGCTGACGCCCGCCAGCGAAAGCTGGATCTATCGCGACGGCGAGCGCGAGATCACCGTCACCCTCGTCGACGGCGAAGTCGCAGGGATCGAACAGCGCCCCTGAAACGCGGCAGGCATGACCGATGGCAGGGCATGACGCCTGGCCCATGCCGGTCGCGCCGGGCGGCGGGAAGCTGGCGCCATCGTCAACGCGGAGCCGCCCCATGCGCACGCTGATCCTTTCCCTCGCACTCGCCACCGGCCTGGCGCTGGGTGCGCCGGCGCAGGCGGGCGGGCTGCACGTGAACCACGAGCAGTGCAGCTTCGGCACCGACTACGACGTGCTGGTCAAGCCCGAGGGCATCACCTTCGAGCATCAGGACGGCATGCCCGGCAGCGTGTTCATGCATGACGGCGCGCTGCGCATCGATGCCCGCGACGTGGCCGTGTCGGCCGCCGACGCGGGCCGCCTGCGCGAGTACGAAAACCAGGTGCGCAGTCTGTTGCCCGAAGTCGCCTCGATCGCCCGCGAGGGTGTGGACATCGGCTTCGATGCCCTTACCACGGTAGTCGCCAGCTTCGCCGACGACCCGGGCGAGCGCAGCCGGTTGACTTCGCAACTCAACGACCAGCACAAACAGGCGCTGCTCAAGATCGACGAGGGCCTGGGCCACGGGCAGTGGCGCCAGCACAGCGTCGAGGACCTGATGGAGAACCAGGTCGGCGACGCGGTCGAGTCGCTGGTCAGCACGGTCACCGCCAAGGCGGTCAAGGCCGCGTTGAGCGGCGACCAGAGCCAGGTCGCCGCGCTGGAAGCGCGCGCCGACGCACTGGACAAGAGCATCGACAAGCAGGTCGATGCCCGTGCGGACGCACTCTCCGACCGGGCCGAGGCACTGTGTCCGCGCATGGCCCGGCTCGATGAGCTGCAGCAGCAGTTCGAATTCCGCCTCAAGGACGGCTCGCGCCTGGCGCTGGTCGACCACCAACCCGAACGCGACAAAGAGGCTTCCGCCACGACGGAGCCCAAGACCCGCTAGCCGATCCCACGGCTTCGCGGGCCGGCCGCTCTCCCACAACGCGTATTGCGCGGCCAGCTACGCCGCGCCGGTTTCCCCAGGCCGGCGCGGCGTTTTTTTTTGGCTGCCGCGGGCTCCTGCTAGGCTTCGGGGCTGTTTCGTACGCGGAGTGACGCCATGCCCGACCTGCTTGCCCGGATCCATTTTTCCGAGAGCGCCACGCGGCTGGGGATCAACGTCCTCGCCGCCTTGCTGATCCTGCTGATCGGCATCTGGCTGGCGGCGCGCGTCGCCAATCTGGTCCAGCGGGCGATGCATCGGGCGAGCGTGGACGACACCCTGGTCGGCTTTCTGCGCAACCTGATCTACGGCGTGCTGGTGGCGGTGCTGGTGGTCAGCGCGCTGATCACCGCGGGCGTGCCCTCGGCGCCACTGGTGGCCGCCCTGGGCGCCAGCGGCCTGGCGATAGGCCTGGCGCTGCAGGGTTCGCTCAGCAACCTGGCCTGGGGCGTGCTGCTGATCATCTTCCGGCCGTTCCGTGCCGGCGATTTCATCCACGCCGGCGGCCTGGACGGCACGGTCGAGGCGGTCAACCTGATGTACACGCTGCTTTCGCTGCCTGACGGCCGCGAGGCGATCGTGCCCAACGCCAAGGTCGGCGGCGACGCGATCATCAATGCCAACCGCCGCGGTACGCGGCGCTTCGAGCTGAAGGTCGGCATCGGCTACAAGGACGACATCGGCCAGGCGATCGGCGAGATCGACAAACTGTTCGCGGCCGACCCGCGCATCCTGAAGGAACCCCCGCCGACCGTGGTGACCGGCACGCTGGCGGAAAGCTCGGTGGAACTGATCATCCGCGCCTGGACGCGCAGCGAGGACATGTGGGGTGCGCAGACCGAGCTGCTGCGCAAGATCAAGGAGCGCTTCGCCGAGGCGGGCATCAGCATCCCGTTCCCGCAGCGCGAGCTGACCGTCGTGCAGGGCGCGCTGCCGGACGGAAACGCCAAGGCCGGCTGACCCATTCGGTGCGCGAGTCCCCTTGTGGGCAATGCCTTTCGCAAACGACGCGAAGGCATCGCCCGCAACGGGACGCCACGAAAAGGCGGGCTGCTATGGCATCGTCACCGGCCGCCGGTTGTCGCCCGACACGCGGTCGATCAGCTCGTTGAACGGATCGATGCCCGCCTCGGCCGGCGTGCCCTCGACGGTCACGGTGATGGTGCTGTCACCGGCCGGCAGCCGGCGCTTTTCCAGGTACAGCGGCTTGCCGTCGCGGCCCTTGCCCGGCGAGGCGGCGAACACGCCGATGTCCACCGGCACATCCGGGGCGGCCGGGGTTTCCTTGCCGGTGCCGTCCACGTGGACCTTGCCCGCGTGGACCTTGAGCGTCACTTCGTAGCGGCCGTCCGGCAGCTTTTTTGCCGTGGCCTCGCTGATGCGGTTGTCGAACAGGGTGATTTTCCAGAACAGGTCGTCCAGCAGGCCCTTCCATTCGGGATCCAGCGCGGCACCGAGCGTGTCCATGAAATCCCTCGAGCTGGGGTAGGGCGGCCCGCGGAACTGCCAGGTAAGCAGGAACTGCTTCAGCGCGCGGTCGAAGACGTCCTCGCCGACGTAGTCCTGCAGCGCGTAGAACACCAGCGAGCCCTTGTTGTAGTGGATGTACTGCTGGTTCTCCACCTTCGCCAGCGGCTCCTCGGCGACCTTCTCGGTCGCACGGCTCATCAGGTATTTGTCCAGCTCGTACTTGAGGAACTTGCGCATCTGGTCGGCGCCGTACTTGTGCTTCATCACCATCAGCGCCGAGTACTGCGCCAGCGACTCGCTGAGCATGGTCGAGCCCTGCATGTTCGCGCCGATGACCTGGTGCGCCCACCACTGGTGCGCGACCTCGTGCGCGGTGACGTAATAGACGTAGTCCACCTTGGACGGGTCGCGCAGGTCGGCGATGAAGCCCACGCCTTCGGAGTAGGGAATCGTGTTGGCGAAGGACTGCGCGAAGTGCGCGTAGTTGGGAAACTCCAGGATGCGCACCTGGCGGTACTGGTAGGGCGTGAAGTGCGCCTGGTAGTAGGCCAGTGCGTCCCTGGTCGCCTGGATCATGCGGTCCACGTTCCAGGCGTGCGCGCTGTCGTAGTAGACCTCGATCGCGATGCCGTCGTAGCTGTCCTTCTTTACCGTGTACCGCGCGGACAGCCAGGCGAAGAAGTCGAGCATCGGCCGCTCGGCGGTGTAGGTGAAGTAGCGCCGCCCGTTGGCGGTCCAGCTCTTCGTGAGGTGTCCCGGGGCGAGCGCGATCTGGTCGGCGGCAGTGGAAACGGTGGTGCTGAAGTCGATCCAGTCGGCGTCGTTGCCGACATAGTTGTCGGCCAGCGCCTTGCTGTCGCCCAGCTTCGGCATGCGCGGCACGTCCGGTGGCAGACCGTACTTGCGCCGGTCGCCACGGTCGGTCAGTTGCACCTCGCTCTGGTAGCCGAAACGCGGCAGCACCTGGCTGTTGAAGAAGCTGCCGTTGGCGACCAGGAACTGGCCGGAGGGCTCATTGGTGAAGCCACGGGGCGCGTACTCGAGGTCGAAATCCAAGTGCATGGATCTGCCCGGCGCCAGCGGCGTCTTCAGGCGGTAGATCGCATAGCCCAGTCGCCTGTCGTCGGTCACCGTGTCGTGCGGCGCGAAGTGGAGCGCCTTGAGGGTGAAGTCGGTATCGGTGTTGACGTGCAGCGTATCGATCGGCCGGTCGCTGCGGTTGACCAGCGTGTAATGACCGCGGATTTCCAGCCGCCGCTGGTACGGATGGATGTCCACCTCGGTCGTTACCGCGGTGATCCTGGGCTGCGGCAGGCCCTCGTAGCGCGAATATTTCTTCTCGTAGTCGGCACGCTGGCGTGTGCCCTCCTCGCTGCTGGTGTAGTGGTTGAGCACGTTGGTGTTGTAGAAGATCCACGCGCCGGTCGCGATGAAGCCCGCCAGCGCCAGGCCCAGCGCGATGGCGGCCGGACGCCGCAGACGGCCACGCGCCTCCTGCAGCCGTTCGCGCCAGGTCGTGCCGGTGCCACGCACGTTGAACAGTGCCGCGACCACCAGCATGGCCACGGCCGCGAAGCCCCAGTAGAGGTCGAACCACAGCGCCGCGGCGAGGAAATGGCCGAAGCCGTTCATGTCCGAGTACGGCACCGACGAGGCGTGGCCGAAGATGGTGAGGTTGTGTTCCCAGTGCAGCAGCGGGAAGCCGATCAGCGAGGCCACCAGCCACACGATGCCCAGCAGGTAGCCCATGAATTTGCTGCCGGCCAGGGTCTGCAACAGCAGCATCAGCACGGCCAGCAGCGCGAATGGCGCCGCATCCAGCCCCAGCGTGGCCAGGTAGAGGCCGATCTGAAGATGCGTGTAGCCGTGGCCGAGCTGCCAGAGGATGCCGACCAGGTCGCCGATGACCAGGTACACCAGCACCACCGCGAGCAACGCGATCAGGCGCGCGGTGAGTGGTAGCCAGTCCGGCAGCGGGAAGGCGTCGACCACCTCGGCGGTGTGCCGGTCGCGCTCGCGCCAGACCAGCTCGCCGGCGTAGAAGGTGACGATGATCGCCAGCAGCCAGTGGAAGCTGCCCTGGATCGTTTCCAGCACCGTGTGGGTGACCGGATAGACCGGCGTGCCGTAGAAGTCGCTGGCGAAGGCCAGCGAGAACAGCAGGTTGACCAGCCCGAACACCAGCATTACCAGGAACGGCACGCCGCGCAGCACCTGGCCCACGTCGAAGGCCAGCAGCGCGCGCAACTGCGCAAGCCGTGCGCGCAGGTCGTGCGCCAGCCGCACCGTCGGCAGGCCGGTGCGCACCGCGCCGGGCATCGATCGCAGCAGCGGCGGTTCGGGCCGCGGCTTGCGCCGGGACAGGTGCAGGCCCTCGCGGTCGGTGCGGAAGAGCACGAACGCCGCGCCGGCCAGCAGCAGCGAGATGCCCAGCCAGAGCAGCCGGTTCCACAGCAACAGGCCTTCCAGCGGCGGCAGGCGATGGTTGAGCTCGTCGGCCGACCAGTAGCGCGTGACGATGGCCAGCGTGCGGCCGCCGAACGGGTCGAGCATGGCCGCGACGATGTGGTGGTTCACGTCCCGCGTCAGCAGCCCCGACAGCGAGAGCAGCACGATGAAGGCGATGATGCCGATGTAGGTGGCCAGCAGCGAGCGGGTCACCGTCGCCAGCAGGAACAGCAGCGAGGCGACGAACAGCATGTCCGGCAGCACCATCACGTCGAAGGCCCAGGCGTAACCGTGCCAACCGGACGGGCCCAGGCGGGCCGGGTCGACCCACGGCATCGCGCCGCCCAGCGCCACGCCCAGCGCCACCGCCAGCATGATCGCCACCGCTGCCGCGTAACCGGCGGCCAGCCGCCCGCCCAGATACGCACCGCGGCTGACCGGCGTGGCGAACACCAGTTCGGCGGTGTTGTGGTCGAAGTCGCGCAGCGCCGCGCCGGCGACGAATACGCCGCCGGCGAGCATGCCGAAGATGGTGAAGGCGCTGACCAGCCGCACGATCACCATCGGGGCGTTGCGCAGCACATTGCCGCTGGCGCCGCCGATCACCACCGCGTCGGTGCTGGCCACCGCGAAGGCGAGCCCGCCGAAGGCGAGCACCATGATCCAGAACAGCGGCGCACGCCATTGCTGGCGCCATTCGAAGCGGAACACTTCCCCCAGCATGGCGTCAGGCCGCGCGCGCGGTGGCCTGCGCGCGCAGGCGGCCGAAATAGACGTCCTCCAGGTCCGGCGCCACCGGCTCGAAACCCGGTTCCGGCCGCGCGTCGGCCAGCACGTGCAGCAGCGTGCGTCCACCGGCCAGGCGAGTGGAGAGGATGGTCATGCGGGCGCGGTAGTTGTCCAGCTCCGCCTTGTCGATCGTGCGCCGCCACACGCGCCCGTCCAGGCTGCGGATCGCCTCGCGCGGCTCGCCGGTGAGCAGCACCTGGCCCTGGCCGATGATCGCCATGCGCGGGCACAGGTCGGTGACGTCGGCCACGATGTGGGTGGAGAGGATCACCACCACCTTCTCGCCGATCTCGGCCAAGAGGTTGAGGAAGCGGTTGCGCTCCTCCGGGTCCAGGCCGGCAGTCGGCTCGTCCACGATCACCAGCTTCGGACTGCCGATCAGCGCCTGCGCGATGCCGAAACGCTGGCGCATGCCGCCGGAGAAGGTGCCCAGCTTGCGCTTGCGCACGTCCCACAGGTTGACCTGGCGCAGCAGCGCCTCGGTGAGGTCGCGCCGCTCGCCGCGGGCGGTGACGCCCTTGAGCACGGCGAAGTGCTCCAGCATCGCCTCGGCCGACACCTTCGGGTAGACGCCGAATTCCTGCGGCAGGTAGCCGAGCAGGCGGCGGGTGGCCGGCTTGTCGGCCAGCAGGTCCAGCCCGTCGAGCTCGATGCTGCCCTGGTCGGGGTCCTGCAGGGTCGCGATGGTGCGCATCAGCGAGGATTTGCCCGCCCCGTTGGGCCCCAGCAGGCCGAACATGCCCTGCGGGATGTCCAGGTCGATCCCGCGCAGCGCGTGCACGCCGTTGGCATAGGTCTTGGACAGGTGGCGGATGGTCAGCATGCAGTTTCCTCCGCGCCACCTCGCGCGGCGCCGATGGGAAGCAGCATAGGGAGCGCTTCCGGCGGGCACATCGGCACAAGGTCATGCCTGCGGCGGCGCCAGGACCCGCAAGATCCTTCCCCCGTTCACGGGGGAAGGTGCCCGAAGGGCGGATGGGGGAGACCTTGCGAAAGGCCCACCCGGACACCCCGGCCAAAAGCGCCCCCATCCGCCTGTCGGCACCTTCCCCCGCGTTCGCAGGGGAAGGCTCGATGGGCCACCTTTCGGCATCCACGGTATCGCTGCGGACACATTCCCGCCCACCGAGACTCCCGCGCAGGCGGGAGAAGGTCCGGCCGACGGCCCGTCGCTGCCAGGTCCTACGCGGCGGGCGGGCGTTCGCTATCATGGGAGGCCTTGCGCGGCCGCCATCCCCGGGCGCTGCGCCCTTGCCATCGCAGGAGACCCCATGGCCGACCTCAAAGAAGCACGCGTCCCCGACATCGGCGGCCACGACAACGTGCCGGTGATCGAAGTGCTGGTGAAGGCCGGCGACCGCGTGGAGAAGGAGCAGAGCCTGATCACGCTCGAATCGGACAAGGCCACCATGGAAGTGCCCTCGCCGTTCGCCGGGGTGGTGAAAGAGGTCAAGCTCAAAGTGGGCGACGAGGTGTCCGAAGGCGCGCTGATCGCGATGATCGAGGCCGCGGGCGCCGCGCCGGCTCCCGCTCCGGCCAGGGCTCCGGCCGCCGCGCCGCTGGCTTCCGACCGCCAGGCGAAGGCCGCCGAGCCGGGCTCGGGCAAGGGCGCGGTCGAGGAGTCCTCGCCGCAGCCGCCGCCCGCCGCGCCGCCGGCCGGTGGCGGCGTGCGCGAGGCGCGCGTGCCGGATATCGGCGGCCACGACAACGTGCCGGTCATCGAGGTGCTGGTGAAGGTCGGCGACACCGTCGCCAAGGACCAGAGCCTCATCACGCTGGAGTCGGACAAGGCGACGATGGAAGTGCCTGCGCCGTTCGAGGGCGTGGTCAGGGAGCTCAAGCTCAAGGTCGGCGACGAGGTGTCGGAGGGCGCGCTGATCGCCCTGATCGAAACCGGCGCCGCCACCCCGGCCGCGCCGGCGCCGTCGCCCAAGGCCTCGCCCGATGCACAGTCCGCCACCGGGCTGCCGGTCAGCGGCGGTGGTCCCACGTCCGGCCAGCCGGCGCCGGTCGGCGGCCGCGGCGTGCAGCCGGGCAACGTGCCCGAGGGTGACGTCGCGCCGCGCGCGCGTCCGCCGATGGATGCCAAGGTGATCATGCCCGGCGATGCCCCCTACGCGAGCCCGGCGATCCGCGCGTTCGCGCGCGAGCTCGGCGTCGACGTCGCGCAGGTGAAGGGTTCGGGCCGTGGCGGGCGCATCCAGCGCGAGGACGTCAGCGCCTACGTCAAGCACGCGCTGGCCTCGGGCGCACGCCCGGTGCAGGGCGCGCCGGTGGCTGCCGGCGGCGGGCTCAACCTGCTGCCGTGGCCGAAGGTCGACTTCTCCAAGTTCGGCCCGGTCGAGGAAAAGCCGCTCACCCGCATCCAGAAGATTTCCGGCGCCAACCTCTCGCGCAACTGGGCAATGATCCCGCACGTGACCCAGCACGAGGACGCGGACATTACCGAGCTGGAGGCGTTCCGCAAGCAGCTCGGCGCCGAGAACAAGGACCTGAAGGTCACCCCGCTGGTGTTCCAGATCAAGGCGGTGGTCGCGGCCCTGAAGCAGTTCCCGCAGTTCAACGCCTCGCTCGACGAGACCGGCGAGAAGCTGATCCTCAAGAAGTACTTCCACATCGGCATCGCGGTGGACACGCCCGATGGCCTGGTGGTGCCGGTGATCCGCGACTGCGACCAGAAAGGGCTGCTGGATCTCGCCCGCGAGCTGGGCGAGATCTCGAAGAAGGCGCGCGAGAAGAAGCTCGGTCCCAGCGAGATGTCCGGCGGCTGCTTCTCGATCTCCTCGCTCGGCGGCATCGGCGGTACCGCGTTCACGCCGATCGTCAACGCGCCGGAGGTGGCGATCCTCGGCGTCTCGAAGGCCTCCATCAAGCCGGTATGGAATGGCGAGGAGTTCGCGCCGCGACTCATGCTCCCGCTGTCGCTCTCCTACGACCACCGCGTGATCGACGGCGCGCTCGCCGCGCGCTTCGCCGCCTTCCTCGCCACCCAGCTCGGCGACATCCGCCGGCTGCTGCTCTGACGGAGGCGCGGCCATGGCGAACACGATCGAAGTGAAGGTCCCCGACATCGGCGGCCACGACAACGTGCCGGTGATCGAAGTGCTGGTGAAGGCCGGCGACCGCGTCGAAAAGGAACAGAGCCTGATCACGCTGGAGTCGGACAAGGCCACGATGGAGGTGCCTTCGAGCGCCGCCGGCGTGGTGAAGGATTTGAAGCTGAAGGTGGGCGACGAGGTGTCCGAGGGCGCCGTGATCCTCACCCTCGAAGCCGAGGGCACGGCTCCCTCTTCCCCAGGTGGAAATGGAGCTGGGGGAGAGGGCCGGGGTGAGGGGGCACCGCGACAGCCTGGCAACGAAGCCCACGCACCTAGCACCACTCCCGGGAGCCCCGCCCGCTCACCTCAGTCCTCTCCCCGGGGGGGAGAGGAGGCAAAAACGGCAAGCCCCAGCGGCCGCCAGCCAGATATCGAATGCAAGCTCGTCGTCCTCGGCTCGGGCCCCGGCGGCTACACCGCCGCCTTCCGCGCGGCCGACCTGGGCCTGGACACCGTCCTGGTCGAACGCTACGCCACCCTCGGCGGCGTCTGCCTCAACGTCGGCTGCATCCCCTCCAAGGCGCTCCTGCACGCCGCGGCGGTGATCGACGAAGCCGAAGCCATGGCCGCGCACGGCGTCAGCTTCGGCAAGCCGAACATCGAGCTGGACAAGCTGCGCCACTTCAAGGAGCAGGTGGTCGGCAAGCTTACCGGCGGCCTGGCCGGCATGGCCAAGCAGCGCAAGGTGCGCACCGTGCAGGGCACCGGCCGTTTCGTCGCGCCGCACGAGCTGGAAGTAGAGACGGCCGAGGGCACGAAGCTCATCCGCTTCGAGCAGGCCATCATCGCGGCCGGTTCGCAGGCGGTGCGCCTGCCCATGTTCCCGTGGGACGACGAGCGCGTGATGGATTCGACCGGCGCGCTGGAATTGAAGGACATCCCGAAAAAGCTGCTCGTCGTCGGCGGCGGCATCATCGGCCTGGAGATGGCCACCGTGTACGCCGGCCTCGGAAGCGAAGTGACCGTGGTCGAGTTCATGGACCAGCTCATCCCCGGGGCCGATGCCGACCTGGTCAAGCCGCTGGCAAAACGCCTCGCGGCCAGGCTCAAGGGCGTGCACCTGAAAACCAAGGTGGTCGAGGCCAAGGCGACCAAGAAGGGCATCGAGGTTCGCTACGAAGGCGAGAGCATCCCCGACACCACCGTGTTCGACCGCGTGCTGGTCGCCGTCGGCCGCTCGCCCAACGGCAGCAAGATCGGCGCCGACAAGGCGGGCGTGGCGGTGACCGAGCGCGGCTTCATCACCGTGGACACGCAAATGCGCACGAACGTGGCGCACATCTTCGCCATCGGCGACCTGGTCGGCCAGCCGATGCTGGCGCACAAGGCTACGCACGAGGCGCGCGTCGCCGCCGAAGCGGCAGCCGGCATGAAGAGCCACTTCGACGCCCGCGTGATCCCGTCGGTCGCCTACACCGATCCGGAAATCGCCTGGGTCGGCGTGACCGAGCGCGAGGCGAAGGAAAAGGGCCTCAAGATCGGCGTTGGCAAGTTCCCCTGGGCCGCCTCCGGCCGGGCGATCGGCATCGACCGCACCGAGGGCTTCACCAAGCTGCTGTTCGATGAAGAAACCCATCGCGTGGTGGGCGCCGGCATCGTCGGCCCGCACGCGGGCGACCTGATCTCGGAACTGGCGCTCGCCATCGAAATGGGCGCCGAAGCGGCCGACATCGCGCTGACCATCCATCCGCACCCCACCCTGAGCGAATCGGTCGCAATGGCGGCGGAGGTCTACGAAGGCACGATCACCGACCTGTACATCCCGAAGAAAAAATAACGGCGGATGCCGTGCTTCACGGAGGAAGACCATGGATCGAGCAGGCCTCGTGCTGCTTGCCTTGCTGGCCGCATGGCCATTCGGCGCATGTGCCGCCGACACGGACGCGGCCCTCATGAAAGCCTGCCCCGGGCTGGCGGCCTGGGCCGAGCAGCATCCCCACGGCGATGCTGCCGCCGCGCAAGCGGATGCCCACCGCCAGGTCTCGCAGCCTTCGTTGCGCGAGGCGTTGGCGACGCGCGCGGCGGCCGACACACGCGTGCGTGACAGGGCGATGGCCCAGGGCAGGCCAAGCCAGGCCACTATCGAGGCGGTACTGGCGGTCGATGCCGACAACCTGGCCTGGCTCAAGGGCGTGGTGGCGCGCCAGGGCTTTCCCACCCTGGCACAGGTCGGAGCGCAGGGCATGGCCGACGCCTGGTTGCTGGCGCAGCACGCCGACCGCGACAGTGCGTTCCAGCTCCGGGTGCTGCGCACGCTGCAGGCGCGTGGCCGGGATGCCGGCGTGCGCAAGCAGGATCTGGCCATGCTCACCGACCGCGTGTTGCTGGCGCAGGGCAAGCCGCAGCGCTACGGCACGCAGTTCAAGCCCGATGCGAGCGGTGTGCTGGCGATGCAGCCGGTCGAGGATGAAGAGGGCCTGGACGCCCGCCGCGCTTCGGCCGGGCTGATGCCACTGGCGATCTACCGCTGCGTACTCGGCGCCTCCTACGCCATGCCGGTGGCGCACTAGGTCGCCGCAACCGCGTGCTGCTGCCGGGGCCAGCTAGCCGACCGTGGCAGTTGGTGTGCCGATCCCTGCCTTGAGCCAGCGATGCCAGCGTGACCTGGAAATCCCAGGTGCGGCCGTCCCTGCGGTCAGACGGTTGTCCGGACAGTCTCGAACAGGTCGCGCTGCGCGGCGAAGTCGTCGCGATCGATGAAACCGGCCAGGCCTACGCCAACCAGTCGGTAGCGCGTGCCCGCCGGGCGGTCCACGCGTGCGCGCAGCGCGCAGGCGAGCTCGGCCAGCGCGTGCGCCGAGTCGGGCAGGGTGGCGGGCGAGAGGCTGCGGGTCAGCGTGCGGAAATCGGCTGTCTTGAGCTTGAGCACGATGGTGCGCGCGATGCGTCCCTCCTCGCGCTGGTGCCCGGCCCAGGTCTTCTCGGCGAGGCGGCGGATGTGCGGTTCGAGTTCTTCCAGCGTGAGGTCGTGCTCGAAAGTGTCCTCCGAGGACACCTGCAGGGTGAGCCGGTCCGGCTGCACCGGGTGTTCGTCGATGCCCCAGGCAAGCTGGTGCAGGCGCCGGCCCCAGCGACCGAAACGCTGCTCCAGCTCGGCCTCGCCCAGCCGTCGCAGGTCGGCCGCGACCGCCACGCCCATGGCCGCGAGCTTGCCCTCCATCACCTTGCCCACGCCCGGCAGGCGGCCGACCGCGAGCGGCGCCAGGAAGCCCTCGACCTGGTGCGGGCGGATCACGAACAGGCCGTCGGGCTTGCGCCAGTCCGAGGCGATCTTGGCCAGGAACTTGTTCGGCGCCACGCCGGCGGAGGCGGTCAGCGAAGTTTCCGCGCGAATCGCGGCGCGGATCGCCTCGGCAGTCGCGGTCGCCGAGGCCAGGCCGCTCTTGCTGGCGGTGACGTCCAGGTAGGCCTCGTCCAGCGACAGCGGCTCGATCAGGTCCGTGTGCCGCGCGAAGATCGCCCGCACCTGCCGTGACACGGCCTTGTAGCGGGTGAAATCCGGCGGCACGAAGATCGCCTGCGGACACAGCCGCTCCGCGCGCACCGCCGGCATCGCCGAGCGCACGCCGAACACGCGCGCCTCGTAGCTCGCCGCGCACACCACCGAGCGCGCGCCCCGCCACGCCACGACCACCGGCTTGCCGCGCAACGACGGATCGTCGCGCTGCTCCACCGACGCATAGAACGCGTCCATGTCGATGTGCAGGATCTTTCGGGGATGGGCGGACACGGTTCGGGACGGAAAGTAGCTCTCGGGATTCTAGGTGACGCCGGGCAGCCTGCGCACTGTGGAGACCCCGGCGGAGGAGCAACAACGCCTGAAGCGCGGCTATCGTGCGTTTCTTGGCGACCCGCGCAACTGCAGTACGCCCGAAGCGGCCGCCATGTTCCTGGACAAACTCTGGCGACGGCAGTTGCTTTCAGCGGCCGCGACCGCCGATCTGCTCGATTTCATGGATGCCCAGCGCAAGCCGCGCCACCTGCGGGCCGCGGCCTGCCGCCAGGCGCTCTAAGTCGACCTGGCGCGTGCCGTCGTGCAGGCCGCGCAGCCAACCGGTGAGCGTGCGCCGTAGCGCCGGGTTTGACACGCGATTGATAGCCGCCGGACTAGCGTGGCCGGGCATTACGGAGGCCCCCGCCATGAACGATTTCGCCGAGCAGCGCCAGCGCATGGTCGAGCGCCAGCTGGCCGGGCGCGGCATCACCGATGCGCGCGTGCTGGAGGCGATGGGCACGATTCCACGCGAGGCGTTCGTGGGCGGCAACCTGCACGAGTTCGCCTATGAGGACTCGCCGCTGCCGATCGAGGCCGGGCAGACCATCTCGCAGCCGTTCATCGTGGCGCGCATGCTGCAGGCAGCCGAGCTGCACGAGGGCGACAGCGTGCTGGAGATCGGCGCCGGCTCGGGCTACGCCGCGGCGGTGATGGGCGCGCTGACCGCCTGCGTCCATGCGATCGAGCGCCACGCGGAGCTTGCCGACCTCGCGCAACAGCGCTTCGACGCGCTGGGTTACCGCAACATCCGCCTGCGCGTGGGCGACGGCAGCGGCGGCTGGCCGGAGGCGGCCCCGTTCGACGCGATCATCGCCGCGGCGGGCGGACCGGCGGTACCGGACGTGCTGCGCCGGCAACTGGCCATTGGCGGGCGGTTGGTGATGCCGGTCGGCGAGGCGCTGTACCGGCAACGGCTGGTGAAGATCACCCGCGTGGCCGAGGACCGCTTCGAGGAGGAGCCGCTGGACGAGGTGCGCTTCGTGCCGCTGGTCGGCAGCTACGGCTGGAGCGAACAGGACGCCTCCGCACCGCCACGGATTGAGCCCGCCGCGGTGCGCGCGCCGACCGATGGCGCAGGCCTTGCCGACCTGATCCGCGCGGCGGCCGAACCGCTGCCCGACCTCGACGATCCGGCCTTTGGACGGCTGTTCGACCGCTACGGCGACGCGCGCGTGGTGCTGCTGGGCGAGGCCAGCCACGGCACCAGCGAGTTCTATCGCGCCCGCGCGGCGATCACGCGCCGGCTGATCGAGGCGCACGGCTTCACCATCGTCGCGGTAGAGGGCGACTGGCCGGATGCGGCGGTGCTGGACCGCTACGTGCGCGGCCGGCCGGCCAGGCACGAGGAGCCGATCTTCCAGCGCTTCCCGACCTGGATGTGGCGCAACCGCGACGTCGCCCGCTTCATCGACTGGCTGCACGACTACAACAGCGACAAGCCGGCCGCGAGGCAGGCCGGTTTCTACGGGCTGGACCTTTACAGCCTGGACAGCTCGATCCGCGCGGTGATCGATTACCTGGACAAGGTCGACCCGGAAACCGCGCAGGTCGCGCGCCGCCGTTATGGCTGCCTGATGCCCTGGAGCAAGGAGCCGGCACAGTACGGCCGCATGGCGTTGAACGCCGGGTATCCGCTGTGCGAGAAGGCGGTGGTGCAGATGCTGCGCGAACTGCTCTCCCGTCGCATGGAGTATGCCCACGCGGACGGCGAGCACTTCCTCGACGCCGCCCAGAACGCGCGCCTGGTCAGCAACGCCGAGGCCTATTACCGCGCCATGTACTACGGCTCGGCCGAGTCGTGGAACCTGCGCGACAGCCACATGTTCGAGACGCTGGAAAACCTGCTGGCCGCCGGTGGGCCGCGGGCGAAGGCGGTGGTGTGGGCGCACAACTCGCACATCGGCGACGCGCGCCACACCGAGATGGGCCAGGTGCGCGAGGAACTGAACCTCGGCCAGTTGTGCCGCCAGCGCTTCGGCGACGACGCGGTGCTGCTCGGTTTCGGCACGCACACCGGCACGGTGGCCGCGGCGGACGACTGGGACGAACCGATGAAGGTGATGGGCGTGCTGCCCTCGCGCCAGGACAGCTACGAGCGCCTGTTCCACGACGCCGGCCGGCCGCGCTGCCTGCTCGACCTGCGCGGTGGCGCGAACCGCGAGCTGTGCGGGCGCCTGGCCAGCGGCCGGCTCGAGCGATTCATCGGCGTGATCTACCGCCCCGAGACCGAGCGCTGGAGCCACTACGTCGAGTGCTCGATGCCGCGCCAGTTCGACGGCTACACCTGGTTCGACGAAACCCACGCGGTCGAGCCGCTGGGCGAGGAGCCACACGCCGGTGTCGCCGAGACCTGGCCGTTCGGGCTGTGATCGCACCGCGCGGGCTGGCCTCCGCTCTTGCAAGCAGGTGCGCTCCTGCCATTCCCGTTTTCACGCCTTGCGCCGGCGCGCCTCGAACACGCCCAGCGCCAGCGCCGCCGCGCCGAACGGCAACAGGTTGTAGACCAGCCGGTAGCAAAGCAGCCCGGCCAGCACCTCCGCGCGGGCCCCGGCGGGAAACGCGCCGAGCAGGATCGCCTCGAACACGCCCAGGCCGCCGGGCGCGTGGCTGACGATGCCGGCCAGCAGCGCCGCCAGGTAGATCGGCACGAAATCCGCGAACGACGGCGCGATCTCCGGTGGCAGCAACAGGTACATCGCGCCGATCGCCGCGCTCATCTCCACGCCGCCGACCAGCATCTGCCGCAGCACCGCGCCCGAACCCGGCAAGGCGATCGACCAGCGACCGATGCGCAGGTTGCGAGGTCGCGCCAGCCAGAGCACCAGGGCAGCCAGCAGCAGGACGACGGCGACGCCCGCGGGGCGCCCCCAGCCTTCGGCGATCGCCGGCTCCATCAGCAGCCCGGCGGCGCCCAGTACCGCGTAGCCCAATCCCACGCCCAGGCTCGCCAGCGCGACCACGCGTGCGATGTCGCCCGCACCCAGCCCCGCCGTGGCGTAGACCCGGTAGCGCACCGCGCCGCCGGTGACCGCGTGGAACCCCAGGGTGTTGGACAGCGCGTGCGCGGCGAAGCCCGCGAAGGCGGCCAGTCCGGTCGATGCGCGCGCGGGCGCCACGCTGCGCGCGGCCAGCACGTCGAACGTGGCGAGCATGGCGAAGCTGACGGCCGTCGCCGCCACGGCAACGACCACGTGCGCGCGCGGCAGCTGGACCAGCGCCGCTGCCACGTCGCGCCAGCGCATCGCGCCCAGGTAGCGGTGCAGCAGCCACGCGGCCAGCGCCAGCAGCAAGGCAGAGACCAGCCAGGACAGCCCGCGCAGCCAGCGGCGCGCGCCCGGGTTGGAAAGGGAAGGGGCAAGGGCGGACATCGGCGCAACCTTACGGCGCATGCGCACGGGGCCGCAGGTGCGGATTCGTCATGTCGCCAAGCGTAGCGGCTTCTGCCCCTTCCCTTGTAGGAGCGCACCTGTGCGCGACCGCGGGGGATGGGCAGCGCGAGGTGCCCGCGGTCCCCCCCTGGGTCGTCTGCAACAAGCCCCACCCCATGCGCCACGGGCTGAACCCGGGCACCAACTCACGCTATCGTTGCCGCTTCCGCCGCCGACGATGCCCACCCACGCATGAGCACCGAATCGAACACCTACCTGCGCCGACTGGGCACCTGGGACGCGGCGATGATCGTCATCGGCGGCGTGATCGGCGCAGGCATCTTCAGTACGCCCTCGACGCTCGCCCAGCGCACCAGCTCGGGCTGGGAGTTGCTGGCGCTGTGGGTGGTCGGCGGCCTGCTGACGCTGACCGGCGTGCTGAGCTACGCCGAGCTCGGCGCGCGGCGGCCACAGGCCGGCGGCAGCTACATCTACCTGCGCGAGGCGTTCGGCCAGCTGCCGGCGTTCCTGTTCGGCTGGACGATGGCGCTGATCAACTATCCCGGCAGCGTGGCCGCGGTGGCGACCATTTTCGCGCAGTATTTCTGCGCGGCGCTCGGGCTGTCGCTGCTCTACATCAAGCCCGTGGCGGCCGGCGCGATCGCCTTCATCGTCGGCGTGAACCTGTTCGGCATCCGTGCCGGCGCGTGGATGCAGAACATCTTCACGTTGCTGAAGCTTGCGGCCATCGTGCTGCTGGTGGTCGCCGGCGTCGTGCTGGCCGATGGTCACCTGGGTGTGTCGCTCGCGGTCGATCCCGGTCGCGACGTGCCGGCGGGCGCACTGTTCGGAGCGTTGCTGCCGGTGCTGTTCACCTATGGCGGCTTCCACTACCTCAACGACCTGGCCGGCGAGGTGCGCAACCCGCAACGCACGCTGCCGCTCGCGCTGGGGCTGGGCATGGCCGGCGTGATGATCGCCTACGTGCTGGCCAACTTCGCCTACCTGGCGGGCCTGGGCCACGCCGGCCTGGCCTTCAGCACCGCGCCGGCGGCCGACGTGATGCACAAGCTCCTGGGCGAGCGCGGCGCCACGCTGATGGCGCTGGGTATCGCCTGCTCCACCTTCGGCTATTGCAACATCGCCATCGCCGGCGGCGCGCGCGTGCTGCAGACGATGGGCGCCGACGGCATGTTCTTCTCCGCCGTCGGCCGGATCGAGCCGCAGAGCCGCGCGCCGCAGGTGGCGCTGGCCACCCTGGGCGCGTGGGCGATCGTGCTGGCGGTGTCGGGCAGCTTCAACCAGCTGCTGGACTACACCACCGTCGGCGAGTGGCTGGCGCACGCCTGCAGCATCGCCACGCTGTTCTGGTACCGCCGGTACCTGACCGAGCCCTCCCCCTACCGCGTGCCGTTCTACCCTTGGCTGCCGATGATCTTCGTGGTCACCGTGCTGTGCGTAATCGGCGCCACCGCCATCCACAACCCGGGGGATGCCGGCATGAGCCTGGTGATCATCGCGTGCGGCATTCCGGCGTACTACGGCTGGCGCTGGCTGGAGCGCAGCGGGGCCTAGGTTGTCGGGTCTACCGTAGGAGCGCACCTGTGCGCGACCGCGGGCGTTCCGGCTGCGGGCGGTCGCGCACAGGTGCGCTCCCACAAGGGCTCGAGGTGCCATGAAAACGTGCGTTCTGTTGGCCTGTATGGGCTTGTCGTGCGCCTCCTGGGCGACATCGCCCGACCCCCGAACGACCGCTCAGGTCGAGCTGTCCCACGTCCGTGCCGGCGGATCGGAGCAGGTCTCCGCAGACACCCTGCGCCGCTACACTTTCGAACCTGCGGCGAACCCCTACGTGCGCCTGACGCCACCGCAGCCCTGGCGCGGGGCGGACGAATGGCGCGTCCGCTTGCAGAACGTGATGCCCTGGGCGGTCACGCTGTCGATCGACATCGAAGGCACGTCAGGCGCGCATCTGACGGCGATGGTCGGCCTGCCCGCCGGCCCCGCACAGACTCTGGTCATCCCGCTGCACGCGACCTCGCCGCGCGCGTTCGGCGTGCAGGCCGGGCCGCCGATGCCGGTGGAGCTCGATGGGCGGCGGATCGTGCTGGCGACCACCGTGGAAGGCGCGACCGCGCTGAAAGCCGTTCGCGCGGTGCGCTTGTCCATTCCTGCGCCGCAGGCCGAGCAGGTCCTTCTCATCGGCGACGCGGATGTCGCTCCCGGCGTGACGCTGCATGACGCCTACGCCGGGATCGTCGACCGCTATGGGCAGTACACGCGTGGCCGATGGCCGGAAAAAATCGACAGCGACGCCGCACTGCGCACGGCGCATGCGCGCGAGCGTGCGCGGCTGGCCGATGCCGCCGCGCGCGGGAACGAAGACAACGCACTCACGGACGCCGCCGGCTGGTTCCACACGCGCAAGCGTGATGGCCGCTGGCAACTGGTGGCGCCGGACGGCCGCCCGTTCTTTTCGCTGGGCGTCAACGCGGTGGTCGCCGACGGCGGACGCAGCTACGTGCAGGGCCGCGAGTGGATGTTCACCGACCTGCCGCCCGCCAAAGGCCCCTGGCATGCGTTCGACGGCGAGGGCGACAGCCGCCGCGACACGGGCGCGTCGCGTGGCCTGGCCTACAACCACGGCCGCTGGTTCGACTTCTACGCGGCCAACCTCTACCGGGTGGACGGTGCGGACTGGCGCAGAGCCTGGCGCACACGCACGCGCCAGCGCCTGGTTGCCTGGGGCTTCAACACGCTGGGCAACTGGAGCGACGAGGCGATCGCGCGCGGGCACGGCCTGGCGTACACCCGTTCGATCAACATCGCCGGCGACTACGCCAACGTCGCCACCGGCTATGACTGGTGGGGCCGCATGCCCGATCCGTTCGACCCGCGCTTCGAGGCCGCGACCGAACGCGCCGTCGCCGCCGCCACCCAGGGCGTGCGCGACGATCACTGGCTGCTCGGCTACTTCGCCGACAACGAACTGGCCTGGGCGGCGCCCGGGCCGCAGGGCCGCTGGGTGCTGGCCATCGGCACGCTACACGGCGACCCGCGCAGCCCCGCCAAGCAGGCCTTCCTCGCCATGCTCAAGCGCAAGTACGGCGACGCCCTGCGCCTGGGCGTGGCGTGGGGCATCGGCGTGACGCGTTGGGAGGCGCTGGAGCCGGCCGGGTTCCAGGCGCCGTTGCCGGACGAGGCGCATCCGGCCATCGCCGAGGACTACAGTGCCTGGCTGCGCGCCTACGCCGAGCGCTACTTCCGCACCGTCGCGCAGGCGCTGCGCCGGCACGACCCGCACCACCTTTTCCTCGGCGGTCGCTTCGCCGTGCGCACCCCCGAGGCGGTCGCCGCCTGCGCCCGCTGGTGCGACGTGATCAGCATCAACGTCTACGCCGACCTGCCGCAGCACGGCATGGATCTGGACCGATTGCACCAGCTCGACAAGCCGGTGCTGGTCAGCGAGTTCTCCTTCGGCTCGACCGACCGCGGTCCGTTCGGCGCCGGCCCGGTGCCCGTCTGGAACGAAGCCCAGCGCGGCGAGGCCTACGCGCACTTCCTCGCGGCGGCGGCCGCCGATCCGGCGATCGTCGGCGCGCACTGGTTCCAGTACGCCGACCAGCCGGTCACCGGTCGCCTGCTCGACGGCGAGAACGCGCACTTCGGGCTGGTCGGCATCACCGACATTCCCTTCGGCGGTTTCGTAAGCGCGGTGCGAGGCGCCAACGCTACAGCGAGCCGGCCCTAGGAGCTGCGATACCTGACGTCATGGCGCTGACCGCAGCCATGGCTACGCAGGCGCTGACAGCGAGCGGAGTCCGTCGGCTGGGTTTCCGCCCACCGCCATCTGGCTGGGAGCGGTGGGCTGAAGCCCACCCTACGCGAGGCTGGTCGCGATGCCGAACGCCACGGCAGTCACCGCCGCCATCGCCATGCAGGCACTGGTGGGCCGGATGCGATGGGCGTCGACGCGGGGCGTGAGCCGCCACAGCAGCAGGGCGCCAACGAGCATGTCCACGACCAGCGCCAGGCGCAGAGGCAGCGAGGAAAGCAGCGGTCCGTACGGCGGCCGGACGTTGCCTTCGTGCGCGGCCACCAGTCCGACCAGCAACAGCCCGAGCAAGCTCCACAGCAGGCAGGCGAAATACACGCGGTTGAACACCACGTTCGTGCGCTCGCTCCAGCGCAGCACCGGCCAGGCGATGAGGCTGGCGAACAGCGCGACGATCGAGCCGTACAGCACCCACCAGAGCAGTGTGCTGAGCAGGGTAAGCAGGGTTTGCATCTAGTCGTGGGCCTTGAAGCCGATCCGGCGCAGGAACTTTTCCATCAGCCAGGCAGGACCGACCAGCAGGTAGGAGAGATCGGTGAGGAAACTGGGCCGATGGCCTTCGAACTTGTGGCCGACGAACTGGCCGATCCAGGCCAACACGAACACGGCGAGCGCGAGCCAGCGCAGGCGCACCGGGCCGAGCAACTCGAACAGCCACGCGGTGAACAACGCCAGCACGACGAAGGCGACCAGCAGCGCGCCACCAAGGCGGTGCGAGTGCTTCCAGTACCAGGCGAACGCCAGCACCATCGCGAACACCGCCCACGCGCCGGGCTTGAGGAAGGCGCTCGGTACCGGCACGGTCCACAGCAGCGCGACCACGGTCCAGACGATCGGCGGCACGCAGATCCAGTGGATCACCTGGTTGACCGGGTTGCGGTGGTCGGCGCTGTAGCCGTCGAGCCAGCTCTGCATCGTGCGCATGGTGTCGCCCTCGTCAGCGGATCAGTCGAGCCGGATGCCGGCCAGTCGCTCCAGCGCCTCGGCGTACTTGGCGCGGGTGCGCTCGATGACCTGGGCAGGCACCTTCGGTCCGGGGGCCTTCTTGTTCCAGTCGAGCGTCTCCAGGTAGTCGCGCACGAACTGCTTGTCGTAGCTCGGCGGGCTGATCCCGGTGCGGTACTCGTCGGCGGGCCAGAAGCGCGAGGAATCGGGCGTGAGCATCTCGTCCATCACGTACAGCTTGCCGTCGGCGTCGGTGCCGAACTCGAACTTGGTGTCGGCGATGATGATGCCGCGGTCGGCCGCGTAGTCGGCCGCCCAGCGGTAGATCGCCAGCGTCGCGTCGCGCACTTTCTCGGCCAGCTCGCGCCCGACCGCGTTCACCACCGCGTCGAAGCTCACGTTCTCGTCGTGGTCGCCCACCGCGGCCTTGGTCGAGGGAGTGAAGATCGGTTCGGGCAGCTGCTGCGCCTGCTTCAGGCCTGGCGGCAGCTTGATGCCGCAGATGGCGCCGGTGGCCTGATAGTCCTTCCAGCCCGAGCCGATGATGTAGCCGCGCGCGATTGCCTCCACCGGCACCGGCTTCAGCCGCCGCGTGACCACCGCGCGGCCGGCGTAGAGCGAGAGGTCGGTGCCCTTGGGCAGCACCTCGCCCAGCGGCACCGGCAGCAGGTGGTTGGTGATGATGTGCGCGGTCTTGTCGAACCAGAAGTTGGAGATCTGGGTGAGCATCTCGCCCTTGCCGGGGATCGGGTCGGGCAGCACCACGTCGAAGGCGGACAGACGGTCGGTGGCGACGATCAGGAGCCGGTCGTCCGACAGCGCGTAGACGTCGCGCACCTTGCCGCGGTGGATCAGGTCCAGGCCGGGCAGGTTCGATTGCAGCAGGGTGGTGGGCACGGGGCGATCCGCCTTCGGAAGGTGGGAAGCGGTCTATTCTAGCCAGTCGCCGTAGGGTGGGCTTCAGCCCACCGTCCGTGCATGGTGGGCTGAAACCCACCCTACGTGAGGGCGTATGGCTCCGCGCTGCTAGAATCGCGCGTTCCGGGAATCCATCTCGCCCCACACCCTGCCGATGCGACTCGTCCTGTTCGCGGCGCTTTTGGCCGCCTCCCTCCCAGCCTTTGCCGCGGGCCCCGCCCGTCCGGCCCGCCTGGGCCTGTGCGCCGCCTGCCATGGCGAAACCGGCATCGCGCAGATGCCCGGCGCGCCCAACCTGGCCGGGCAGCGGCTGAACTACCTGCGCAACGCGCTGGCGCAGTACCGCGACGGCCGCCGCGACGTGGCGGTGATGCGCGCGGCGATCGGCCCGGTCAGCGCCGCCGAACTGGATGCGCTGGCGCGCTGGTACAGCGCGCAGGCGCCGGCGCCGCAGGCGCAGCCATGAACCTTTCCTCCACGCTGATCCTGGCGTTCGTCGGCCTGGTCCTGGGCCACGGCCTGCCTGGTGCCATCGTCGGCGCGGTGATCGGTTTCGTCATCGACAGCCTGCGCCAGAGCCAGCGCTACCGCCCGGCGCCGCAGATGGACGGCCTGTACGGCCCGCTGTTCGCCTTGCTCGGCGCGGTCGCCAAGTCGGACGGGCGCGTGTCCGAGGCGGAGATCGCGGTGGCCGAGCGCATGATGACCCGCATGGGCCTGATCGACGAGCAGCGCCGCCAGGCCATCGCCAGCTTCAACCGCGGCAAGCAGCCGGAGTTCGACGTCACCCCGGCGATCGACGGCCTGCGCCAGTGGGTCGGCATGCGCCGCGACCATGCCTTCCCGGTGCTGGACGTGGTGATCGAGACGGTGCTCGCCGAAGGCAACCCGCCGCCGGAAAAAATGGCGATCCTGCGCCAGCTCGCGTTCGCCCTGCGCATCAGCGACATGGAGCTGATGGCGCTGATGGCGATGAAGGGCTACGCCTGGAACGCCGCCGCGGGCGACCGCCGGCGTGGGCCGGGCGGCGGCGGTTACGTGCCGCCGCATCGCAATACGCACGGGCCCGATCCGTACACGGTGCTCGGCATCGAGCGTGGCGCCGACGAGCGGGCCATCAAGCGCGCCTACCGCAAGCTGATCTCCGAGCACCATCCCGACCGCTTGGGCGACCTGCCCGAGGACATGCGCAAGCGCGCCGAATCACGGGCGAGCGAGATCAACGCGGCGTACGAGCGGATCAAGGCCGAGAAAGGCTTCAAATAATCGACGCGTAGGAGCGCACCCTGAGCGCGAGCCTACGAAGCGGAACGCCGCACATTCCCGGTCGCGCACGTCGGTGCGCTCCTACAGGACAGGCACGCATGAGCAAGCAGACCCCCGTCATCGCCCCATCCATCCTCTCCGCCGACTTCGCCCGGCTGGGCGAGGACACCGTCAACGTGCTGGCCGGCGGCGGCGACTGGGTGCATTTCGACGTCATGGACAACCACTACGTGCCCAACCTCACCATGGGCCCGATGGTGCTCAAGGCCCTGCGCGACTACGGCGTGGCCGCGCCGATCGACGTTCACCTGATGGTCAAGCCGGTCGACCGCATCGCCGCGGACTTCGCCAAGGCGGGCGCCAGCCTGATCAGCTTCCACCCGGAGGCCAGCGAGCACGTCGACCGCACCATCGGCCTGATCCACGATGCCGGCTGCCAGGCCGGGCTGGTGTTCAACCCCGCCACGCCGCTGAACTGGCTCGATCATGTGCTCGACAAGCTCGACCTGGTGCTGATCATGTCGGTCAACCCCGGCTTCGGCGGGCAGAAGTTCATCCCCGGGGCGCTCGCCAAGCTGCGCGAGGTGCGCCGGCGCATCGACGAGAGCGGTCGCGCGATCCGGCTGGAGATCGATGGCGGCGTGAGCGCCGCGAACATCGGCGAGATCGCCGCGGCGGGCGCCGACACGTTCGTGGCGGGCTCGGCCATTTTCGGTGCGCCGGACTACGCGCAGGTCATCACCGCCATGCGCCAGGCGATCGGCTGACCAAAGAAAAATCCCGGTGCAGTTCCTGCACCGGGATAAGAGCGTCGTCGGAATGGGACGCGTTGAGGAGTCCACCAGAGCGGGCGCCTGGACGCCACCGCCGGAAGGCGGCGGCGTATCCACGGCAATGGACGACGCCCGCCACTACAGCAAGACCGGCCCATCGGCGGTTGGTTCCGCGACCGGAGCAAATTTTTTCGGCCCGGTCCTGGGTTCACGCGTACGTTTCGTTCACACTGGCCCGGGGAGGGTGCAGCCACACAGGAGACGCGGATGATGTCCGCACGGAACGTGATCGTTTCCCTGGTGCTCGGGTTCGCTGCACTGGCCGCGCGGGCCACTGCCACCCCCCCCCCGCCCACCGGTCCCGGCGGCGACGCCTCGCCGGTTACCCTGGCCGAGCTCGGCAGACTCGGCTGTGCGCCCGGACTGGAGCGATTCCTGCCCGGCGTCTACTACTACTGCGTGGGTGCCCGCGACCTGGCCAACCATCGCGACGCCAGCGGCGTGGGCATGCTCGAGCTGGCGGCTGCCTGGGGTAGCAAGCCGGCCCAGTTCACGCTCGGCGTGGGCTACTACAACGGCGATATCGTGGCGCAAGACCGGGCGCGCGGGCTGGCCTGGCTTGGACTGGCCGCCGAGCGCCGCGATCCCAATTACCAGGCGGTGCTGCGCTCGGCCTGGCAGCAAGCCACGCCGGCCGAGCAGGCGCAGGCCAACCTGTTGTGGAAGGCCATGCGGCCCACCTACGGCGACGCCCGCGCCGCCAGACGCGCCGAGCGGCGATACCGGCATGAACGCGACCAGTTGCTCGGTGGGGTCACGCTCGGCCGACGCGTCTGCATCGCCGGGCTGACCCAGCGCGACATGGTTTCGATCCGTCCGCAGAAGCAGCCGGGCACCGCGGCACTTCCCGGCAGTCCCGGGCCGTCGGGCCTCCAGCTATCGATCGGCTGTCCAGGCGGCGCACCGGCAAGCACCGTGCTTCATCGACTGGATGGCTTTGCCGGCAGCCTGTTCGACGGCCTGGAGGGGCACGTCACCGTGGGCCCGCTTTCACCCGTGCGAAATCCGACCCAACGGTAGCCGGCAAAAAAAATCCCCTCACGAGGAGGGGAAGGAACGGTTGCTGACGGAGGGGTGTTGCGGTGCCGTGGGTGAGTCAGAGCGGTCGCCAGTCCGGATCCGGCTCCTCGTCCGCACCCGCCGTGCTTCCCTGCACGGCGGGTGCTTCCACGCCTTCCACGGCAAACGGGTCGACATAGTCGGCATTCATGGTCGTCTCCTCAGTGGATGCCCATCACCAGCCCCAGCAGCAGGGCGCCCAGCGCCAGCACCACGCGCAGGGGTTCGAAGTGGCGCAGTTCGGCGTTGGGGTCGGGTCTGGCGGCGGTGTTGCTCATGGCATCTCTCCGGTGACGGCTCCATGGAACCGCCCGGGCGGGCGCACGCCGCGGCGCCGCGCGGGCGAAGCGCGGGCCGGATCGGGCAAAACGCGGGCAGCCGCCCTGCGCGCCTTGCATCGTGGCGATGCGCATAGCACGCTGCGCGCCACCACAGGGAGACCTTTTTGCCATGGGCCGCAGCATCGCCATCGTCGAGGACGAACCGCTCATCCGCGCCAACTACGTCGAGGCACTCACCCGCTTCGGCTACGACACGCGCGGCTACGGCTCGCGGCAGGAGGCGTCCACCGCCTTCGGCATGAAACTGCCGGAACTGGTGATCATCGACATCGGGCTGGGCGACGAGCCGGAAGGCGGCTTCGACCTCTGCCGCGAGCTGCGCGCGAAATCGGCCACGCTGCCGATCATCTTCCTCACCGCGCGCGACTCGGATTTCGACGTTATTTCCGGCCTGCGCCTGGGAGCCGACGATTACCTGTCCAAGGACACCAGCCTGCACCAGCTCGCCGCGCGCATCGCGGCGCTGTTCCGGCGAATCGAATCGCTCAAGGCGCCCGCCTCCAGCGAGACGGTGATCGCGCACGGGCCGCTCAAGCTCGAGTCCGAGCGCATGCGCATCACCTGGAACGACGCGGAGATCCCGCTCACCGTCACCGAGTTCTGGATGGTGCACACGCTGGTGCGCTTCCCCGGCCACGTGAAGAACCGCGACCAGCTGATGCGCGAGGCCGAGCTGGTGGTAGACGACGCCACCATCACTTCGCACATCAAGCGCATCCGCAAGAAGTTCGTCGCCGTGGCGCCCGATTTCGACGCGATCGAGACCGTGCACGGTGTGGGCTACCGGTGGAAACCGTGAAGCGCCTGCTCGCCGTCCTGCTGCTGGCGTTCGCCGGCGCCGCCGTGGCCGGCAACGCGCCGGGCGAGGCGATCGCCACGGGCCAGCCCGACGGCAATATTCCCGGCTGGACCCTGCGCGCGCCCACGCCCGTGGGCTGGACCGCCGATTGCTGTACCTATGCCCGTGCCATCGGCGTGGATGAAGTGATCTACCGGGGCGAGTGGACCGGCGAGCCCTACGGGGTGATGGTGCTCAACGTCTGGCCGCGCAAGCTCGCCAGCCTGGGCGCCGAACTGGACGCCGATCGAAAGCACTATCTGCAGCGCGACCCGGCCGCGAAAGTCGGGCGCTTTCCCGTGCGCCACCGCGGCATGTCCTGCGAGGCGCTGGTCTTCCAGGGCAGCGACCAGGTCGACGACGCCGTGGTCTTCTGCGATCCGGGCAAGCGCTCCGGCATCCGCCTGAGCTGGTCGATGAGCTTCAAGGACGCCGACCCCGCGCGCGCCGCACAGCTCGATGCCTTCATGGGCGTGGTGGTCGGCACCCGCTACCGGGCCGGGATGTCGCGCTAGCCCGCGGCACCGGTCTAGGCTCCTGCGATGAACCTGCGCCGCAAGCTGTTGCTGGTCGCCCTGTGCACGCTGGCCTTGCCGGTGGCCGGCTGGCTGTACGTGCGGCAGATGGAAACCCTGCTGCGCGAAGGCCAGGCGCAGGCGCTGACCGCTTCCGCACGCGCGGTGGCGCGCAGCCTGGTGGCGACCGGCGCCACCCTGCCGCAGCAGGCACAGGGCTGGTATGTCGAGCAGGCCGGCACGCCGATCACGATCGATGGCTATGGCGACGACTGGGCGCCGCTCACGCCCTGGAGTCAGCCGCTCGGTGCGCGCGGCAGCGTGCTGCTCGCGGAGGACGCCGACGGGCTCTATCTCTTCGTGCAGCAGCGGGGCACCCGGCGGGTCCGTGCCGACGCCGACGATCCGGGCGCGCTGCACGCGGATCACCTGGTGCTTGAACTCGAGCGCGGCGACACGCGCCTGCGCTACCTGCTGGCCAGCGCCGCGCCGGGCGCCTTCACCGCGCGGCTGCTCGATCCGCCCGTCGCCGACTGGCCCGACCGCCTGGTCGGCCAGTGGCAGGAGGACGGTGGCGGCTGGCGCCTCGAATTGCGCCTTCCGCGACCGCTGATCATGGACCGGCTCGGCCTGGGCCTGTACGACGCCTCGGCGGGCGGCGATCCGCTGGCGGTCGAGTCGCGCCCGCTGTGGCACTACTCCTCCACGCTGGCCCGGGAACTGGCCCGGCTGGCACCGGAGGACACCCGCGCCCGCGTGCTGGCGCCGACCGGCTGGCTGCTGGCGCAGAGCGGGCGCCTGCAGGCGGATGGCCCGCAGCCGGGCTGGTTCGCCGCGCTGGTCTACCGCGCGCTGCTGGCCAATCCCGTCGAGGATGCCGCGCCCTGGGCGCAGGACGCCCCGCGCCTGGAACTGCCGGAGATCACCCGCGCCGGCGCGGGCGAGCCGGCCACCGTCTGGCGCGACGGCGAAACCCGCGCCAGCGTCGTGTTGGCCGCGGCGGTGCCGATCGGCACGCCCGGCCAGGTACGTGGCGTGCTACTGCTCGAACAGGCCAGCACCACCGTGCCGCTGCTGGCCAACCGCGCGCTGCTCACGCTGTTGCTGACCAGCTTCGGCGTGCTGCTGGTGGCCGGCGGCATCCTGCTGTGGTTCGCCACGCGCCTGAGCCTGCGCCTGGGCCGCCTGCGCGATGCGGCCGAGCGCGCGCAGCTGGCGGATGGACGTCTAGACGGCCTTTTCGCCCAAGGGCGGTTCCCGCTGACCGCCGCGCCGGACGAGATCGGCGACCTGGCGCGCAGCTTCGAGCGCCTGTTCGAGGCGGTCGGCGGCTACACCGACTACCTGCGTACGCTGGCCTCCAAGCTCTCGCACGAACTCAACACGCCGCTGGCCATCGTCAAGAGCTCGCTGGACAACCTGGAGCACGCGCTGGAAGCCCGTGCGCCGTTGCCGCCCGATGCACGGCCCTACCTGGAGCGCGCCCGCGACGGCGTGGCCCGCCTAGGCACGCTGGTGCGCGCGATGAGCGAAGCGAGCCGGATGGAACGCGCGATCGCCGCGGCCGAAGCCGAGGACGTGGACCTGCGCGAAGTGGTGCGCGGCTGCGCCGAGGCCTACCGCCCACTGATCGGCACGCGCACGCTGGCCTGCGAACTGCCGCAGGCCCCGCTGCCGATGCACTGCGCTCCGGAGCTGATCGCCCAGGCGCTGGACAAGCTGCTCGACAACGCGCTCTCGTTCACCCCCGCCGACGGCTGGCTGCGGCTGGTGCTCAGCGCCTGCGACGACGGCGCCGAGATCGCCCTCGCCAATCAGGGCCCGCCCTTGCCGGCCGCCATGCAGGCGCGCCTGTTCGACTCGCTGGTCAGCCTGCGCGACAAGGCCACCCCGGGGGACGCGCCGCATCTGGGTCTCGGCCTCTACGTGGTGCGCCTGGTCGCCGAACGCCACGGCGGCCACGCCGGCGCGCGCAACCTGGAAGACGGCAGCGGCGTGGCCTTCACCCTGCGCCTGCGCAACATGCCGCGCCAGCGGCTGGGCGGCGGCTGACGGACAAGCGTGTGGTCAGTGGCACTCGGCCGGCAGGTAACGCGGGTCGATGTCCGGACTCTCGCAGCTCCAGCTGATCACCCCGTCGCGGCCCTCGGCAATGAAGGCCAGCTGCCTGCCGCGCAGGGCCGCCGGGGCGTTGCCGCCGAAGGTGGCCACCAGTGCCGTGCCTTCCTCCATGGCCTGGACTTCGAAGCCGGCCAGGTTGGCGCTGGCATAGGCGCCGGCTTCCCTGAGCCCGGCCTCGGCGTTGTCCTGCGGCCAGGCGCGGTTGCGGCCGATCGCATCGAGCACCTGCTGCTTGATTGGCTCGGCCTGGGCCAGCGCGCTCGCAACCTGCGCGCGCATCACGTAGGCCTGGTAGCTGGGCAGCGCCACGGCGGCCACGATGAAGGCGAAAGGTACGGCCATCACGCCCCAGAAGATGGCCTTGGGCGGCTTGGACCGAGTCTGGCCGGTCTGTTGCCAGCGGGCCAGCCAGGTCAGTTGTCCCTGCAGGTACAGCGTGTTGAAGAACAGCAGGGTGATGCCGCCGATCCGCATCGGCACCCGATAGCCTGCCATCACCCGGCGGATCGTTCCGGCCATCGCGAAGTAGGCGCCCAGGACGAGCAGCACATAGACCAGTTCCAGCAGCCAGCCGAGGCGCTCCATGGTGGTCGCGGGCGCGGCGTCGTCGAGCGGCGCGCCGTTGGCGGCGAGGAAGTAGCCGACGAAATAGCAGCTCAGTGCCGTGCCCAGCATGGCCGTGGCTCGGCTGTCCGGGTCGATCCTGCGCACCCAGTTGGCCTGGATGAAGGACCAGACGATGGCGAAGATACCTAGGGTGACCACGCTGAGCAGGAACACCCAGCCCCAGTGCATCGAAGGCGGCGTCGGCAGGGAGGCACGATCGGCCATCTCCCTGTGCCACTGTCCGGCGTCCCGGTCCGTCAGGCCGGGCATCGTATCGGTGCGTTCCATCGTGTTTCCCCTTGTCCCGGCGCGCAGATTAGGCGTGCGCCCCGCGCCGCCGCAAGCGACGGTGCCCGGGAGCGTATGGACTGCTATCGTGGTGGGCCGCCATCACCGATTCCCAGAGCCGTGATCTCCCGAGACCAATTCGACGCGCTGGCCGCCCAGGGCCACACGCGCATTCCGCTGGTGCGCGAGGTGTTCTCCGACCTCGACACGCCGCTGTCGGTGTACCTGAAGCTCGCCGACGGGCCGTACACCTTCCTGTTCGAATCGGTCGAGGGCGGCGCCACCTGGGGCCGCTATTCGATCATCGGCCTGCCGGCGCGGCGCGTGTACCGGCTGCGCGGGCACGAGCTGGAGGTGGAGGAGGCCGGCGAAGTGATCGAGCGCCGCCATCTCGACGATCCGCTGGGCGAGATCGAGACGCTGCGCGCGCAGTACTCGGTGCCGCGCCTGCCGGAGCTGCCGGCCTTTACCGGCGGCCTGGTCGGCTATTTCGGCTTCGAGACCATCGGCTACATCGAGCCACGCCTGGCGCAGTGGGAACGGCCCGACGAACTGGGCACGCCCGACGTGCTGCTGATGCTGGCCGAGGAAGTGGCCGTCTTCGACAACCTCAAGGGTCGCCTGTACCTGATCGTGCACGCCGACCCGGCGCAGCCACAGGCCTACGCGCAGGCGCAGCGACGGCTGGATGCCCTGGTCTACCGCCTGCGCCAGGGCGGCGCGGCCTACCCGCAGCTGACCCAGTCCACCGCACTGGACGAGAGCGACTTCAAGTCCTCCTTCACCAAGGCCGAGTTCGAGGCGATGGTGGAGAGGGCCAAGGCATACATCCGCGCCGGTGACATCTTCCAGGTGGTGCCCTCGCAGCGCCTGAGCGTCGGCTTCAACGCGCGGCCCGTGGACGTGTACCGCGCGTTGCGTGCGCTCAATCCCTCGCCGTACATGTATTTCGTCGACCTGGGCAACACGCAGATCGTCGGCTCCTCGCCGGAGATCCTGGCGCGCCTGAAGGACGGCAAGGTCGTCGTGCGGCCGCTGGCCGGCACGCGCAAGCGCGGCGCCACGGAGGAAGAGGACGCCGCGCTGGAGGCCGAGCTGCTGGCCGATCCGAAGGAGCGCGCCGAACACGTGATGCTGATCGACCTGGGCCGCAACGACATCGGCCGCATCAGCCAGACCGGCACGGTCGAGGTAAGCGAGTCGTTCGTGATCGAGCGCTACTCGCACGTCATGCACATCGTCTCGCAGGTGCAGGGCAACGCACGGCCGGGGCTGTCCTACATGGACGTGCTCAAGGCGACCTTCCCGGCCGGCACGCTGTCGGGCGCGCCGAAGATCCGCGCGCTGGAGATCATCCAGGAACTCGAGCCCTACAAGCGCAACATCTACGCCGGCGCGATCGGCTGGATCGGCTGGTGGGGTGACGCCGATACCGCGATCGCCATCCGCACCGCGGTGATCCAGGACGGCCGCCTCCACGTGCAGGCGGGCGCCGGCATCGTCTACGACTCCGACCCCGCCGCGGAATGGGAAGAGACGATGAACAAGGGCCGCGCGCTGTTCCGCGCGGTGGCGCAGGCGGCCAAGGGCTTGTGAAGCCCCTGGCGCTGGCGCTGGTCGCGCTGGCCGGCACGGCCACGGCTGCCACGCCGGCCTGGCCGGACACCCCGCTTGCCCGCGTCGAGGCACTAGCGCTGCTGCAGACGCTGAACGCCGACCTGCTCAGCCACCCGAGCGCCACGCTCACGCTGGAGCGCTGGTGCCAGGCCCATGGGTTGGCCGATCCGCCGACGGTGCACGCGCGTCGCGTTCGCGGCGCGGCCAAGGCGCTGCCCGACGACCTGCGCCGCGCGCTCGGCATCGCGCCAGACGCGCCGGTGCGCTACCGCCGCGTGCAACTGGCCTGCGGCAACCACGTCGTCTCCGAAGCCGACAACTGGTACGTCGGCGAACGCCTCACCGACGAGATGAACCGCCAGCTCGATACCAGCGGCATGCCGTTCGGCAAGGTGGTGGCGCCGCTGCGCTTCAGCCGCCACACGCTGTCCGCCCGGCTGCTCTGGCCACCGCTGCCGGCCGGTTGGGAGACGCGCGGACTGCCGCCGGCCGTGCCGCACCCGCTCGCCGTCCCGCACCAGGTGCTGCAACATCGTGCGCTGCTGGTCGATGCGCAGGGCCGGCCCTTCAGCGCGCTGGTGGAGACCTACACCGAGCAGGTGCTCGCCTTCCCGCCACCCGCCAGTGGCCCCTAGGCGCCGCGCGTCGCGGGATCTGCGACCGCCCGCCGTTATCATGTCAGGCATGGCTGCCCTCTCCCCCGACGACCTGACCCGCGGCATCTCGGTGATCCGCGCCAGCCGGCTGGAGGCACTGCTGGAACCGCTGGTGGCGCTGCTCGACGCGGCGCCGCCGGCCAGCGTGCTGGCGCCGCAGACGGTGATCGCCGCGCATCCGGGCATGCGGCACTGGCTGTCCGGCGCGCTGGCGCGCAAGCGCGGGGCGGGCGGGATCGTGGCCAACCTGCGCATCACCCTGCCGAGCAGTTGGCTCGACGAGCTGGCGCTCAGCGTGCTGGGCAGTGGCGCGGTGGCGCTGGCGCCTTACCGTCGCGATCGCTTGCGCTGGCGCATCCATGAGCTGCTGCCCGGGATCGACGACGCGCACGTGCGCGCCTACCTCGCCGGCGGCGAGGCCGCCCGGCGCCGCTACCAGCTGGCCGACCGGCTGGCACGCCTGTACACCCAGTACCTGACCTACCGGCCCGACTGGCTGCAGGCGTGGGAGCGCGGGCGCGACGACCTGCCCGAGCCGACCTTCATGGCGCCGCTGTGGCGCGAGCTGCATGCCGCCATCGGCACGCCGCATCGCGGCGAGCGGGTCGAGGCGCTGGTGCGCGAGCTGGCGCGCCACCCGGAAAAGCAGGCCACCGTAGAACCCCTGCACATCTTCGGCGTGAGCCACCTGGCCCCGGCCGAACTCGCTCTGCTGCGCGCCGTGGCGCGCGTGCGCCCGGTCGTGCTCTACGTACCCGATCCATGCCGCGAATACTGGTCGGGGCTACGCGGCGAGCGCGCGCAACTGCGCGAGCTGGCCCGGCGGACCGATTTCACCGAGGCCTCCGAGCAATTCTTCCAGCAGCTCGGCCACCCGTTGCTGGCCGGTTGGGGGCGCATGGGTCAGCACTTCATGCTGAACCTGCAGGGGGTCGAGGACACCATCCGCATGGACGTGCGCCACTGGCAGGACGAGCAGCCCGGTGCCTCCGGCAGCCTGCTGCAGCGGCTGCAGGAAAGCCTGCGGCAGCTCGATCCCGCGCGTGTCGCGCCGCTGGCCCGCGGCAACGATGCGGCGATGGCCGACCGCTCGCTGCGCGTGCACCTGTGCCACACGCGCCTGCGCGAACTGGAGGTGCTGCGCGACGTGTTGCTGCACGAGCTCGCGGAACGCCCGGACCTCAAGCCCTCCGATATCGTCGTCATGGCCCCGGATATCCAGGCCTACGTGCCGCTGCTGCCGGTGGTGTTCGGCGAGAGCGGCCGCGCGCACGGCCCGCTGCCCTATCACCTGGCCGATGTGGCGGTGGCGCGCACGCATCCGCTGCTGGAGGCGTTCAGTCGGTTGCTCGACACCCCCCACGCGCGCCTCGGCGCCCCCGAACTGCTCGACCTGCTGGAGGTCCCCGAGATCGCCCGCGCGCTGGCGCTCTCCGAGGACGACCGCGAAACGCTCACCCGCTGGCTGCGCCAGAGCCGCGTGGCGTGGGCGCTGGATGGCGAGCACCGCGCGCGCTTCGGCGTGCCGGCGATCGAGGAAACCACGCTCGCCTGGGGCATGGACCGGCTGCTCGCCGGCTACGCGATGGGCGACGACGCGGCGGAGCAGGGCGAGGCCTGGCAGCTGCCCGACGGCGAGTTGTGGCCGGTCGAAGGCGTGCACGGCCCGCAGGCGCAGGTGCTCGGCGCGCTCGACCGCCTGCTGCTGGAACTGGCCGCGCTGCAGCGCGATGCGGGCGAGCCGCGCACCGCCTCGGCCTGGTCCGCGCGGCTGGAGCAACTGCTCGACACGCTGTTCCGCATCGACCCGCGCGATGGCCAGGCGGTCGAAGCCCTGTCGCTGCTGCGCCGCTTCATCCAGGCCACTGCCGCCGAAACCGCTGACTGCGGGCTTGATCCGCTGCTCGACTTCGCGGTGGTGCGCGACGTGCTGCGCGAGCGCCTGGCCGCCGCGCCGGAGCGCCAGCGCTTCCTGCTCGGCGGCGTCACCTTCTGCGGCATGGTCCCGCAGCGCGCGATCCCGTTCCAGGTGGTCGCCGTGCTGGGCTTGAACGACGGCGAGTTCCCACGCAACGCCAGCGACGCCGGGCTCGACCTGATGGCGCGCCACCGTCGCCTGGGCGACCGCGACGTGCGCAGCGACGACCGCTACCTGTTTCTGGAAACGGTGATGGCCGCGCGCGAGGTATTGCACCTGTCCTACCTCGCCGAGGGCGTGCGCGACGGCAAGCCGCGCAACCCGGCCGCGCCGCTGGCCGAGCTGATGCAGTTCCTCGACGAACAGGCGCAGCTGCGCACGGTCGAGCCGGACATCGACGAGCAGCCGCTCGCGCCGGGCGCGACGCGCACGTTCCGCCGGCCGTGGCGGGTGCGCCATCCGCTGCAGCCGTTCGACGCGCGCTACTTCGACGGCAGCGATCCGCGGCTGTGCTGCTACGACGCGGGCTTCGCCGCGATGCGCGCAGGCGGCGAGGCGCCGCGGCCGTTCCTCGACGGGGCGCCCGCGCAGATTGCCGCGACCGAGGCCGCGCCGGTCCCGTTGCATGAAGTGAAGGCCTGGTTCCGCGACCCCGCGCGCCAGGTCCTGGCCGGCCAGCTGCACGTGCGGCTGGATGCGCTCGAGGACGATCGCCTGCAGGCCCGCGAGGCGCTGAGTGACAACGTTCCTGCCTTGGAGCGGGTGTCGCAGCAGCTTTTCTTCGAAGCGGTAGGCAACGACTTCGAGCTGCCGGAGCAAGCGCCCGCATGGTTGCGACTGAGTGGTCTGCTACCGCCGGGGCGCTTGGGCATCGACGCATGGGCGAAGGAACGCGCCAGGGTGCAGACCCTGCTCGCGTGCGCCGCCGACCATCCCCTGTTCGCCGGCGCGCTGCCGACGCGCACGCCGGTGGCGTTGCAGGAGCCTGTGGAGGGGGTGTCGCTTGAAGGGACGCTCGATCGCGTGTGGAGCACCGGCGATGCGCGCTGGCAGTTCGAGGTCTATCCGGGCAAGGCCGAGGACAAGCTCGGCTTCCGCGAGCGGGTGCCGTTCTTCATCGAGTGGGCGCTGCTGCGCCTGGCCACCGAGCCGTCCGTGCCGGTGCGTGCCTGCCTGCTCACCGACGGCGCCGAGCATGCCTGGGAAGCGATGTTCAATGGCTGGGACGAGGCCTGTCGCGCCGCCGACGCGGGTACCGCACAGGCAATGCGCGTCGACCTGGCCGCCCGCGTCGGCGCCCTGCTCGAACTGTGGCGGCAGGCGCAACGCTACCCGGTGCCTTACTTCCCCAGGACGAGCTGGGCCGCGCTGGACGAGCGGCTCGACATGGCCCAGCAGGCCTGGGCCGGCAGCCACGGCCACCCCGGTGAGCGCGACTACGCACCGGGCTATGCCTGGCTGCTCGCCGGTGACGCGGATTTCTCGCCGGACCAGCCCGCGTTCGCCGAGCTGCGGGCCTTCGCCCAGCGGCTGCTGCGCCTGATCAACCTCAACGTCGCGGTGGCCGCATGAACGCCACCGTCATCGAAACCTGGACCGCGCTGGACCTGGCCAGCCCGGGCCGCACGCTGATCGAGGCCAGCGCCGGCACCGGCAAGACCTGGACGATCTCGGTGCTGTACCTGCGACTGCTGCTGGAGCAGGGGCTTTCGCCCGCGCAGATCGTGGTCACCACCTTTACCGACGCCGCCGCGCAGGAACTGCGCGAGCGCCTGCGCGGCCGGCTGGCCTGGGCCGAAGACCAGGCGCTGGCGTGGCCGGTCGAAACACCCGCCGACGCGCCAGCCGACCTCGCCTGGCTGCACGCGCGCTGGCATGCCGATCCGGCACAGGCCGGTCGTGACCGCCTGCGCCTGCGGCTGGCCCTGGCCGATCTGGATCGCGCGCCGGTCACCACGCTGCATGGCCTGTGCAAGCGCATCCTGGACGACTACCCATTCGAAAGCGGCGCCAGCCTGCAGGCCGGCGAACTGGTCTCGGCCGAGGCCTTGCTCGACGAATGGGCCGAGGACCTGTGGCGCCAGCTGCAGCAGGGCGCTGCGCCGCCGCCACCGACGGCGCCCGCCTCGCTGGGCGAGCTGCGTCGGTTGCTCCGGGCCTACCTGCAACCGGGCGTGGCGCTGTGGACGCCGAATGCGGAGGAGCTGGCGCGGCTGCTGCCGGCCGAACGCGCGGACGCGCTCGAGGCGCTGGCCGATCGCACCGACGTGTTCCAGCCGCGCAAGTCGGCACTGCGCAACGCGCTGCGCGCCTTCGCCGGCTGGCTGCGCGAGCGTGGCCAGGAGCTCAAGGACTCCACCCTCAAGAACCTGGCCGCCACGCCGTGGGAAGACCAGCTACAACCGCAGGTATGGGACAACCCCGACCATGCGGGACTGCTTCGCTTCGTCGGCGGCGCCTGCCGCGCGCTCGGCTACGCCCTGCACGCCGACCACGTGCGCGCGTGGCAGGGCTGGTTGGCCCAGGTCGACGCCTGGCGCGCCGAACGCCTGGCCGCACGCGGTCAGCTCACCTTCGATGAACTCATCGCGCGCGTCGGCGATGCGCTGGCGCGCCCGGATGGCGCGCTCGCCGCACGCCTGTTCGCCGAATGGCCGGTCGCGCTGGTGGACGAATTCCAGGACACCGACGCGCAGCAGTACGCCATCCTCGATGCCATCTACCGCGAGCGCGACGGTGCCGCGCGCGGCCGGCTGGTGATGATCGGTGATCCCAAGCAGGCGATCTACCGCTTCCGGGGCGGCGACATCCGCGCCTACCTGGCCGCCGCCGAGACGGCTGACGAAGTGCTGCGGCTGGACGTGAACCAACGTTCCGCCAGCGGGCTGGTCGAGGCGACCAACCAGTTCTACGCGCTGGTCGGCCAGGCACTGGGCCGTGCGGCCGATACGCCGATCCGCTACGAGCCGGTCCACGCCGCCGGTCGCCGCGACCGTGCGCCGCTGACGGTCGATGGCGCGCCCCTTGCGCAGCCGCTGCAACTGCACTTCAACACCGAGCTGCCCGACAGCGCGCCGGCCCGCCGCCGCGCCGCGCTGGAAGCCTGCGCCGCGCAGATCGCCGCGATGCTTGGCGAGGGCCGCCACCGCATCGGCGAGGCGCCGCTGGCACCCGGCGACATCGCCGTGCTGCTGCCTGGCAACGCCGATATCGCCACGCTGCGCACGCTGCTGCAGCGCTACCGCGTGCCTTGCGTCGGCGCCGGCCGCAGCAGCGTGTTCGAGCTGCCGGTGGCGCGCGAGCTGCACCTGCTGCTGCATGCCGTCGAACACGCCAGCGACGAGGGCGCGGTACGCGCGGCGCTGGCGACGCGGCTGTACGGCCTGGATTACACCACGCTCAAGGCGCTGCGCGACGAGCCCGATGCGTGGCTGGTCTACGAGCAGCAGTTCGCCGCCTGGCGCACTCGCTGGCAGCGCGAGGGCGTGCTCGCCGTGGTGCGTGCGCTGATCGAGCGCGCCGCGCCGCGGCTGCTGGCCGGGGACGATGGCGAGCGCGCGCTCACCGACCTGCGTCACCTGGGTGAACTCCTGCAGGCGCAGGCCGAGGCCATGCCCGGTCCGGCACAGTTGCTGGATTGGCTGGCGCGCCAGCGCGACGGCGAGGAGGCCGGCGGTGACGCGGCCGAGGAGCGCCAGCTGCGCATCGAATCCGATGCGCGCCGGGTGCGCCTGATGACCCTGCACGCGAGCAAAGGACTGGAGTTCCCGGTGGTGTTCCTGCCGCTGATGTGGAACCACTGCCGTAACGACAAGGACACCGACGTGGTCATCCATGAGCCGCTTTGCGACCGGCGCGTGGTCGGCTTCGGCAAGGCGGCCAAGGCGCAGTACGACGCCGAGGGCCAGGACGAGCGCTTCCGCGTGCTGTACGTGGCACTGACCCGCGCGATCCACGCCTGCCACGTCTACGCCCTGCCGCCGGACCGCCCCGCCGACGGCAAGCGGCACAAGGACGGCACGGCCAGCGCAGCGCGCAAGGACCCCGAGCGCGCGCCGCTGGACGCGGCGATCGAGCGCCTGCTGCAACGGCAGCAGGCGGGCGAGGACCTCGCCGCACTCGCACCACGACTGGCCTGGTCGACCACCGGCTGGCCGTGGCAGGCCGCGCCGCTGCCGCAGGCACAGGACGACGCGCCCGCGCGCCGCGCCCGCCCGCTGCCGCCGGCCCGGCCGATGGCGCAGGTCTACAGCTTCTCCAACCTCACCCGCGGCGCGCACGCCGGCACGCTGGAAGACCAGGCCGCCAGCGACGAGGCGGCCCTGCCGTCCTCGGACGACGCACTGGCGGACGACGCGCCGCGCGCGGCAGCGCATCCGGAGCTGCTCGCGCTGGCCGGCGTGCGCGGCGCGGACATCGGCAATGCCCTGCACGCGATGTTCGAGCTGCGCACGATCGGCCAGCCGATGGAAACGCAGCATCCGCTGATCGACCGCTGCCTGCGCGAGTTCGGCGTGCGGCTGGACGAGGGCGGGCGCGAGGCCTTCATCGCACGCCTCGCGCGCCGGCTGCAGGCCAACCTCGACACGCCGCTGCTGCCGGGCCTGCGCCTGGGCGCGCTGCCGGCCCACCGGCAACTGGCCGAGATGGAATTCCACTACGCGCTGGACGATGCCTCGATGGCCGCCCTGCGCGAGGCCTGCGCGGCGCTGGGCGAGCCGACGCTGGTGCCCATCGCCGGCAGCGGCCACCTGCGCGGGCGCATGACCGGCAAGATCGACCTGATCCTCGAACACGACGGCCGCTACCTGGTGCTCGACTACAAGAGCAACTACCTGGGCGAGCACGTCGAGGACTACCTGCCCGGTGCGCTGGCTGCGGCGATGGATGCGCATCACTACCGCTTCCAGGCACTGCTCTACACCGTGGCGCTCGACCGCATGCTGCGCCAGCGCCTGCCCGGCTATACGCGCGAGCGGCACCTGGGCGAGGCAATCTACCTGTTCGTGCGCGCGGTGGGCCTGGCGCCTGACGCAGGCGTGTGGCGCCACCGCTTCGACGATGCGCTGATCGAAGCGGTCGACAATGCGCTGGCCGGGCGCGAGCTGGAGGTCGTGGCATGAGCGCCTACCGTTTCCAGCGCGCGCCCGCGGAAATGGCCGATACGCCCTGGCGACCGCTCGATCGTGCGCTGCTGCGCTGGACGCTGGCGCACGGCGGCTCGCCTCAGGTGGCGAGGCTGGCGGCCTGGACCAGCTTCGCCGACGGCGAGGGGGACACCGCGCTGCCACTGGCCGGCGAACAGGCCGGGCGCCACGGCGCGCCGATGCTTTCGCCCGAGGAACGGGCTGCCGTGCGCAGCGACCCGCTGGTGAGCGACGGCGACGCACCCGCGCCGTTCGTGCTCGACGCGCACGACCGCTTCTACCTGTGGCGCAACCACGCCGACGAAGTCGCGGTGGCCCGGCAATTGCGCACGCGCCGCGACGCGGGCAGCCGGGTCGCCGTGGATGAGGCCACGGTGGACGAGCTGTTCGGCGGCGTGCGCAGCGAAGCGGTCGGGCGCCAGCGCGCGGCGGTGGCGCAGGTCGGCGGGCGCAAGCTGTTCGTGCTCACTGGCGGCCCGGGCACCGGCAAGACCACCACGGTGCTGCGCATGCTGCTGATGCTGCAGCATCTCGAGCACGGCAAGGCGCCGACCATCCAGGTCGGGGCGCCCACCGGCAAGGCGGCGCAACGGCTGGTGCAATCGCTGCGGCAGGGCAAGCAGGCGCTGCAGGTCTCGCTGTCCGAAGCGTGGAGGCCACGGCTGGAACGCATCCCGGACAGCGAGGCGCTCACCCTGCACCGCATGCTCGCCTACGATCCGCGCCGCAACCGGTTCGGGCGCGACGCCGCGCGCCCGCTGGCAGCGGACATCGTGGTGGTCGACGAAGCCTCGATGATCGACCTGGCGCTGCTGCGCGCGCTGCTGGAAGCGGTGCGCCCGGATGCGACGCTGGTGCTGGTGGGCGATGCCGACCAGCTCACCTCGGTCGCGGCCGGCTCGGTACTGATGGACGTGGTGGCGGTCATGGAGGCCGAAGGCGCGCCCGATATCGTTCGACTCGAACACAGCTTCCGCGCCGGGCAGCAGCTGGTGCCGGTCAACCGCGCCGTGCGCGCCGGCGATCCGGCTGCGCTACGGGGGACCGTGACGCAGGCTGGCGAGCATGCGCAGTGGGCCCGGGTCGATGACACGACGCAGCTGCGGCGCGAACTGCTCCGCTGGACCGGGGAGCTGGGGCGCCTGCCGATCCGTCCCGTCCTTCCTCCTCACCACGCCGGGCGGGAGGAAGCCGGCGCCGAGCGCAGCACCCTCGCGCTGCAGGCGCTGCACGCCCTGGCGCGGCGCCAGTTGCTGTGCGCGCTGCGCGAGGACGGCTTCGGCGCACTGGCACTCAACGGCTGGATCGAACAGCAGCTCAAGCAGGCCTGGGGTGTGCCGGAGGATCGTGTGTGGTACCCGGGCCGCGCCGTGCTGGTGACGCGCAACGACTACGCCACGCGGCTGTACAACGGCGACGTGGGCCTGTGCCTGGCCGACGCCGACGGCGCGCTGCGGGTGTGGTTCGAAACCACCACGGCCGACGGGCAGCCGGGCGCACGCAGCTTCGCGCCCGGCATGCTGCCGGCGCACGAAGGCGCCTTCGCGATCACCATCCACAAGAGCCAAGGCTCGGAGTACGACCAGGTCGCCGTGCTGCTGCCGCCGGACCCCGAGAGCCGCATCCTTTCGCGGCAGTTGCTCTACACCGGGTTATCCCGGGCGAAGAAGACGGCCTTGCTGTGGTCGTCCGAGGCCGCGCTGGACGCGGCGCTGGCGCGCCCGGTGCGGCGCGCCGGCGGACTGGCCGATCGGCTGGCGGGCGCGGCTCCCGTCGAGGCGCCGCAGCAACTCGCGCTGCTGTAGGAGCGCCCTCGGGCGCGAGCGCCATTCTTGTCGCGCCCAAGGGCGCTCTACTGGGCGGGCTGACGCGCGTGACGAACCCTGTAGGAGCGCACCTGTGCGCGACCGCGGACATCACGGTCGCGCACAGGTGCCTACAGGAGGCCTGCATGGGTCATTCCCGCAGGAACGGCTGCGCGATCTCGCCACCGTCCAGCGCGCTCGCGCTCGTTGCTGTGCTTGGCAGGCACGATCAGGTTCGGTTTCGGCCAGCGCACGATAAACCGCAGCAGCTCGCGCTGCTGTAGGAGCGCCCTCGGGCGCGACCGCCATTCTTGTCGCGCCCAAGGGCGCTCCTACTGGGCGGGCTGACGCACGTGACGAACCCTGTAGGAGCGCACCTGTGCGCGACCGCGGACATCACGGTCGCGCACAGGTGCGCTCCTACAGGAGGCCTGCATGGGTCATTCCTGCAGGAACGTCTGCGCGATCTTGAGCACGGTCTGGTACGGCTCCGGCTCGTTGCGGTTGCTGAGCAGGATCACGGTCAGGTGCTGCTTCGGCCAGCGCACGATCACGTTGCGGAAGCCGATGCTTTCGCCGGAGTGCCACAGCGTGTCGCCGGTGATGCGCCAGCCGTAGCCGTAGTCCGCTTCGTAGGGCTCGCCGGTGACCTTGGCGTACGGGCTGAAGGCGGCCTTGCGCGAGGCGTCGCCGAGCAGGCGGTCGTCGTAGAGCGCGGCGTCCCACCTGGCGAGGTCGTCGATGCTGGAGTAGATCCCGCCATCGCCGCGCGTGGCCGAGGTGACGCTCTGGTCGGTGCGCTGCCAGTGGCCGTCGATCTGGCTGTAGCCATAGGCGCGGTTGGGCACCCTGCTCTTGTCGGGTGTGGGGTCGTCGTGCACGTAGAGCAGGGTGTGATCCATGTGCAGCGGGGTGAAGATGCGCTGCTTCAGGAAGTCCTGCAGCGTCCTGCCTGAGGCTTTCTCCACTACCAGTCCCAGCAGCACATAACCGGAATTGCTGTAGCGGTAGGCGCTGCCCGGCGCGAAGTAACCGCGCGGCGTCGCCGAGAGCAGGCGCAGCACGTCCTGGTCGCTCACCTGGCTGGTCTGCGCCGGCGGGATCAGGTCCTCGTAGTCGATCAGGCCGCCGGTGTGGTCGAGCAGCTGGCGCAGGGTCACCTTGTCGGTCGTGGCCGGCAGCGAGGGCAGCCAGTGGCGGATGGAATCGTCGAGCTTGAGCTTGCCGTCCTCGGCCAGCAGCAGGATGGCCGCCGCGGTGAATTGCTTGGTGACCGAGGCGAGGCGGAAGTTGGTGTCCGGCGTGACTTGCGCGTGCTGCTCGAGGTTGGCCAGGCCGTACCCCTTGCGCACTAGCGGCTTGCCGTCCTTGAGCACGAGCAGGGCGGCGCCGGGGACGTCCCCCTGGTACTTCTGCATCAGGCGGTCGGCGTTCTGCACGGCGTCGGCGGCATGCACCGGGCCGGCGAGGAAGATCGAGGCGAAAAGCAGGGCAAGGCGCATGGTCTTACTCCGTCGTGGAACTCAAGCCCCCTCCTGCGGGAGAGGGGCCGGGCAGGGGGTTCGGCCAGCGAGTGCTCGCTGCGCCTGAACGCTCAGCCGCCCATCGGCACCCTCTTCCGACGGGAGAGGGGTTCGGTCGTATGCCGTGCGGCAGGCATCACTTCACCGGCACGTCGTAGATCGTGTGCGGCGTGGGCTCGTCGGCCCAGGTGTAGTGCCACCACTCCAGCGGATAGTTCTTGAATCCTTCGCGCTCCATCGCCGCGCGCAGGCGCAGCCGGTTGGCGTGTTCCTGTGGCGTGACGTCCGGGGCGTCGGTATGTGCCCGCACGTCGAAGAAGTCGAAGTGCGTGCCCATGTCCAGTTCCTTGCAGCGGTCGCCGCGGGTATCGCACTGCTCCATCGTGAGGTCGGCCGTGCCGCCGCGACTGTGCCCGGAGACCGGCGCGATGTAGTCGCCCAGCAGCACGCGCTTGTCCAGCCGCGGGTAGTGCACGGCCTTGGTGCGCTGGTCGGACAGGTCGTGCGCCCAGCGCACGAAGTGCGCCACGGCGCGCGCCGGGCGGTAGCAATCCCACAGTTTCAGGCGCTGGTGCGTCGCGCGCAGGTCGTGCTCGACCCGGGCCAGCGCTTCGGCGACCGGGCGCTTGAGCAGGCACTTGGGTGCGAGGTAGCCGTCCACCGGCGCGCCGACGAAGTTGTCGTGGCCGGCGTACCTGATGTCCTCGGCGATATCGGGGACGAGTGTGCGGATGTCGACCAGGTCGGCTGCGGCGGCGGTTTGGGCAGGGGAGAGCGTGACGGCGTCCTTGGCGAGCGCGGGTATCGCCAGCGCCAGTGCGCACGCCATGGCGAGCGGGGTTTTCCGGCTCATGGGCAGTCTCCGGTGCGCTGGAAGTGCAGGTCTTCGTAGTCCGAGCTGAAGTCGCCCAGCGGGTCGAGTTTGGCCATGGTGAGGGTGGGCGGCGAGCCGGCGTGCGGGTCGAGCCAGGCGTCGAGGTCCACCGCCGGGTCGTCCCAGTGCACCAGGTAGCGCTGGCCCAGTTGCTTGACGGTGCCGTGCATGTTCGGCGACTTGCGCGAGACCCATTCCACGCGGTCCCCGCGCGGGCACAGCGTGATCTCGCCGAACCATGGATCGCGGTAGCGGCCACGCCAGACGAAGGCGCCCGGCGCCACCGTGGTGGCCGCGGCGGTATCCGGTGGGCGCGCTGCGGCCGGGCGTTCCGCCGCCTCGTGATCGAGCGCGTCGGCGTACCAGTCCACGCCATGGCCGTCATCCGGCGCGGTGAAGTGCTTGGTCAGCACCTCGCCCAGCACGGTGCGTGCGTCCTCGGCCTCGCCATTGATCATGAAGACGAAGCCGCTCCGGCGATCCGGCAATAGCGCCAGCATCGAGTACATGCCGCCGAGCGTGCCGGTGTGCCAGACCACCCACTCCCCGTCGACGTCGGCCATGCGCCAGCCGTAGCCGTAGGCCATCACGTGGGTGTGGTCCCAGGCGCGGCGCTGGTTGGATACGGGGATCAGCATGTGCGGCGACTGCAGCTCCTGGCGCTGGGTGGAGGAGAGCCACTTCAGTTGCGCCGGCGTGGGCACGAGCCAGTTCTTCGCCCAGCTCAGCATGTCGGTGAGGTCGCAGCGGATGCCGCCGGCCGGATCGGAGGTGATCGCCGGGATGGTCGGCCCGTCCTGGCGCATCGGCAGGTTGTGGCCGTCCTTCGGGTAGTGCGGCTGGGCGACGTTGCCTACGGCGTCGCGGCTCCAGCGGCCGACCTGGCAGCGCGACAGGCCCAGCGGCGCGAACACCTCGCGATGCATCAGCGTTTCGTAGGGTGCGCCGCCGGCGGCCGCGGCGACTTCGCCGGCGACCACATAGAGCAGGTTGTCGTACTGGTACTGCGAGCGGAAGCTGTAGCCCGGCTCGATGTAGCGTAGGCCGTGGATGATGTCCGCCCGCGTGAAGGCATTGGGCTCGGGCCACAGCATCAGGTCGCCGCCGCCTTCGGGCAGGCCGCTGGAGTGGGTGAGCAGGTCGGCCACGCGCATGTGTTTGGTGACCCACGGGTCGGCCATGCGGAAGTCGGGCAGGTATTTCGTGACCGGGTCGTCCCAGGCGAGCTTGCCCTGGTCGACCAGGCGGCCGAGCAGCGCGGTGGTCATCGCCTTGCTGTTGGAGGCGATCTTGAACAGCGTTTGCGGGGTGATCGGCTGGCCGGAGCCCGCCACCGTCTCGCCGCGGGTGGCGGTGTAGACGATCCGGCCGTTCTCGATCACGCCCACGGCGATGCCAGGCAGGTGGTAGCGGGCGACGACGGCATCGACGATGGGGTCGTAGGCAGGGTTGGCCGGCCGGGCGGTCGCATGGGCAGCGACGAGCCAGAGCGCGAGGCAGAAGCCGAGGCGCATCCGGCTCCTGCCGCTGCTCGCAGGGAGAGATCGGGAGGGGGTCGCTTGCCCGGAGCGAAAAGCACCCCTCCCCAGCCTTCCCCCGGGTTGCAGGGGAGGGAGAAGGTCAGCGCTGCGCATCGCGCTCCACCTCGCGCCACACGCGCAGCAGGTTGCCGCCCCAGATCTTGGCGATGTCCGCGTCGCTGAAGCCGGCGCGACGCAGCGCAGCGGTGACGTTGCGCGTCTCGCTGGCGTCCTTCCACCCGGTGATGCCGCCGCCGCCGTCGAAGTCGGAGGCAATGCCGACGTGGTCGATGCCGGCGACGTCGGCGATGTGGCGGATCTGCCTGACGTAGTCTTCGACCGTGGGCAGCGGGAACTGCTGCTGGATCTTCGCCATGCCCGCGGCCATCGCCGGCAGGTAGTCGTGCTTGTCGCTGTCGTATTCCTTGTCGCCGGCCTGGTGCGCCACTTCGGCCTGCAGCTTCTTCTCCGCCGCCTCGCGGCCCGGGTCGTGCTTGAGGAATTCCTTGTAGGCCACCGCCTGGATCACGCCGCCCCTGGCCGCGATGGCGCGCAGCAGGTCGTCGGGCAGGTTGCGCGGATGGTCGAGCAGGGCGCGGGCGCCGGAGTGCGAGGCGATCACCGGCGCCGTCGAGGCGACCAGCACGTCGCGCACGCAGGCGTCGGAGGCGTGCGAGACGTCGACCATCATGCCCAGTGCGTTGGCGCGCGCCACCACCTGCCGGCCGAAGTCGGTCATGCCGTGGTCGCCCTTGCTGTTCATTGCCGGCTCGCCGTGCTCGGTATCGGGCATCGAGCTGGTGCATAGGTCGTTGTTGCCTACGTGCACCAGCCCGACATAGCGCGCGCCGCGGTCGTAGGCGGCGTCCAGCCGGTGCAGGTCGTGGCCCAGCGAATAGGCGTTCTCGATGCCGATCATCGCCGAGAGCAGGCCGGCCTTGCGGTTCGCCAGTGCCGCCCCGGGCGAGGTGGCCAGGCGGATGCGGTCCGGGTACATCATCAGCATGCGGCCGATCGCCTCGTACTTTTCCTCGGCCTGGTCGACGGCCTTGGCGTAACCGTCGGCATCGAGCTTGTGCTGCGGCACCCAGATCACGAAGAAGGCGGCATCGAGGCCGCCGTGCCGCATCTTGCCCAGGTCCACCAGCAGCGGCGTGTCGTGGCCGACGTCGAAGCGCGGCTCGCGCATGTAGGTGAACGGGATATCGACGTGGGTGTCGATGGTGATCGGAGGGTCCTGCTGCGCTTGCGCGGGAAGCGCGGCGGCGAGTGGCAGGGCGAACAGGGCAAGGCGGGCAAGTCTACGCATTGGCGGCGGGTGTCCTCATGGCGTGGCCCAATCCTGCGCCGACTGCTCGCCGGCGACCATCTCTTCCAGGGTCTGCCGGCGCCGGATGACCGCGTAGCGGCCATCGTCCAGTAGTACCTCGGCGGCGAGCGGGCGCGAGTTGTAGGTGGAGGCCATCGAGGCGCCGTACGCACCGGTGCCCTGGATGGCGAGCAGGTCGCCCGGTTCGCACGCCGGCAGAACGCGTGCGCGTGCGAAGGTATCGCCGGTTTCGCAGACCGGGCCGACCACGTCGTAGGTGGCGGGCGGTCGCGGCTCCGGCGCGACGGGGACGATGTCGTGCCAGGCGTCGTACAGGCTCGGCCGCTGCAGGTCGTTCATCGCCGCGTCGAGCACCAGGAAGGAGCGCTCGGTGCCCTCCTTGATGCGCAGCACGCGGGTCAGCAGCACGCCGGCCTCGGCGACCAGGTAGCGGCCCGGTTCAAGCAAGAGGCGGCCGTCGAAGCCGGCGAGTGCTTCACGGATCACGCCGGCATAGTCGGCGGCGGTGACCGGCTGGTCGTGCCCGGCGCGGTAGCGCACACCCAGGCCGCCACCGACGTCGATGCTGGCGATCGGGTGGCCGGCCTGCACCAGCTCGCGCCAGAACGCGGCGACGCGGTGCAGCGCCAGCCGGAAGGGCTTGAGGTCGAGGATCTGCGAGCCGATGTGCACGTGCAGGCCATCGAGCCGAACGTGCGCGAGCTGCCGCCGCTCGGCGAACCAGCGGCGCGCCTCGGCGATGCTCACGCCGAACTTGTTCTCGGCCCGTCCGGTGGAGATCTTGGCGTGGGTGAGCGCGTCGACGTCGGGGTTGATGCGCACCGCGGCGTTCGCGACCACGTGCCGCGCGGCGGCGACTCGCTCGATCGCCTGCAGTTCGTCCAGCGACTCGACGTTGAAGCGTGCGATGCCGGCGGCAAGCGAGGCATCGATCTCTTCGGCTGTCTTGCCGACGCCGGAGAACACGATGCGCTCGGCGGCAATGCCGGCGGCCAGCGCCCGCTGCAGTTCGCCGGCCGAGACGATGTCCGCACCCAGTCCGGCGGCGGCCATCAGTTCGAGGATGGCGCGGTTGGAGTTGGCCTTGACCGCGTAGCAGATGGTGGCTTCGAGGCCGCGCAGGGCGGACTGGAGCTCGCCGATGCGCTGGCGGATCGCATGGGCGGAATAGGCGTACAGCGGCGTGCCCACGCGCGATGCCAGCGCGCGCAGGTCGACGCCGTCGAAGGTCGGTTGCGGTTCGGGCACGGTAGCGGTGTCGTCGTGCCGGGGGGGAACGCTCATGGGGTTCATCGGGCGAGGGCCCAAAAAAGACGGCCCGCGATTGACCGCGGGCCGCCAGGCGGGGAGGGGCCTTAGAAGTCCACGGCCACGGTCAGCTGCGCGAAGCGCGGCGACTGGAAGCCGATCGGTTGCATGAAGCTGGCGCTGGTGCCGTTGGAGATGGTGGTCTGCAGGTCCTGGTCCACCTGCACCGTGCGCTGCTGGTTGAGCAGGTTGTACACGGCCAGCTTCACGCGCAGGTTGCCGCCGCCCTGGAAGGGCAGGATGTAGCTGATGCCGGCGTTGAGCGTGTAGGTCCAGGGCAGGCGGCCGTAGGCGCCGCGGGGCGAGCGTTCGTAGACGCGGTCCTCGGAAACGGGCGAGGTGCAGTTTTCCACGCAGATGTAATAGCTGTGGTAGTTCTGCGCGTCATACGGGTTGCCCACGCCGAAGCCGGTGATCGGGCCGCCCGAATGGACGTCCAGGTCGCCGCTGACCTGCCAGTGCGGGGTGATCGCATAGGCGCCGCGCAGCTTCAGCTGGTGGCGGCGATCGTTCGGCAGGTAGCCGTCGCCGCCGAAGTTCACCCACGGATCGTCGAAGTTTTCGGTACGGCCGGTATCGTCGAAGTCGGTGTCCGAGTTGACCGGGCCCTCCGCGTTGCCGCGGTTCCAGGCCAGAACGTACGACGCGTTGAAGGACCACTTCTCGTCCCAGGCACGGTCAAGCTGGAATTCCAGCGACGTGTAGGTGCGCTTGGGCTTCACCCAGCCGCGCTGGCCCAGGTAGTTGCCCTCGGCGTCGTACATCGCCCAGCCTTCCTTGGAGGTATCGACGGTCAGGTAGCCGTCGGCCGTGCCGTCGCAGTTGGTGTCGCCCCAGACGGTGACCTTCTCGCCCGGGTTTGCCATGACCCAGCCCACGTAGCCATCCGGACCGCACTGCGCGGTGGCGCTGATTTCCATGTCGTCGATGGCATTGTGCAGGCGGCGGTAGGTGCCGCTGACGCCCCACGACCAGTTGTTGCCGATCATCTGCTGGAAGCCCAGGATCGCCTCGTCCTGGTAGACCGGATCCATGTCGTGGTCGACTTCCGAGCGCAGGTCGCCCACGGTGCCGTCGCCCTGCGAGGTATCGACCGGGCCGATCTGCGGGCCCAGCCGCGGCACGACGTAGCTGACGCCGTTGAGTTCGCGCGTCTCCCAGCCGTCGAAGGCGTAGAACGTGCGCTCGTCGAGCAGGCCGCCGGCCTGCTTGATGTTGATCACGTTGGCCACCGGCAGGAAATAGCGGCCCAGGTTGCCGAACAGCTTGGTGCTGCCGTCGCCCTTCATGTCCCACGAGAAGCCAAGGCGCGGCGCGATCTGGCGATCCATCTTGATGTAGCTGTTGCCCGCGGCGTCCTGGTTGTCGAAGCTGTCGTTGCGCAGGCCCATGTTGAGCACGAAGTTGGGCGTGATCTGCCAGTTGTCTTCCAGGTAATAGGCCGAGTCGATCGTCTTGAAGGTGCCTTCGATCTCGTAGCGGCGCGCACGGACGTAGTTGGTGTAGCCCGCGGGGATCACCCCGCCGTTGTCGATGGTGTCGCCCGCCGCACCGGCATACACGGTGTAGTAGAGCGCACCGGGGCCGGGGTAGTAGCGGCTGTATTCGGAGGTGTTGACCTCATGGTCGTAGCCGAAGCGCAGCAGGTGGTCGCCAAGTGTCCACTCGAAGTCGGCGCGGCCCTGCTTGCGCTGGTCGTTGCGCTTTTCCACGCGCGTGCTGGTCGAGCAGCCCAGCTGCGGGTCGGGCGGCGGCACGGCGGTGGTGTCGTCGATGGCGACCGGGTTGCATTCGAGGTCCAGCTGCGAGCGGGTGAACGCTTCGCGGTTGTTCTCGCCGTACATCAGCTTCATCGACAGGTCGTTGGTGAGGTAACTGGTCCAGGTCAGCGCCCAGTTCTTGCCGCCGGTGTCGGTGTAGATCTCGTTGGTCTTGGTGCCGCGGGTGTCGGTGTCGTAGTCGTACTCGTAGACGTCGCCGACATTCTTGTTCTTGTCGGAGAAGGCCATCAGCGACAAGGTGTTGTTGTCGGTGATGTTCCAGTCGACCGTGGTGCCCCAGAAGCCCTGGTTCGAATTGTTGTCGGTGATCGCGTTGCCGGCGTCGTTGGTGTTGCGGGGCGTGGCACCGCGGGCCTCGTACATCGCGAAGAAGAACAGTTTGTCCTTCACGATCGGGCCGGACGCCCAGACGTTGGTCTTGATCAGCGAATCGCGGTCGCGGCTGGCGGTGATGTAGCGGGTGCCGTTGGCGTCGTAGTGGTTCTCGGCCACCGAATGCCAGTTGCCCGGCTCCATCGTGATTTCGGTGCCGGCGTGGAACTCGTTGGTGCCCGAGCGTGCCACCGCGTTGACCACGCCGCCGGTGGTGCGCCCGAATTCCACCGAATAGCCGCCGGTCTTGACCTGGAACTGGTCGTAGAAGGCGAACGGCGCTTCGGAGAAGCCGTTGCGGTTGTAGAAGTCGGTGACGTTGAGGCCGTTGACGTAGAACGCGTTCTCGGCGATCGACGAACCGCCGAAGGAGATGCCGCCGAAGCCGGCGTTGCCCTTGACCACGCCCGGCGCGAGCAGCGCGACCGAGGCCACGTTCTGGTCGACCGGCAGGCGCACCAGGTCGGCACGCGAGACGATCGTGGCCGACTCGGTCGAGCTCACGTCGATCACCGGCAGCACCGAGCTGGTGACGTTGATGGTGGACAGGTTGGTCGCGTTCATCGCGCCCAGGTCGACCGTGGTGGTCGTGCCCAGGGCGACGGTGACGTTGCGGGTCGGACCGACCGGCTGGCCGGCGCTGGTCGCGCTGATGGTGTACTGGCCGACCGGCAGGAAGGGCAGGCGGTAGTTGCCTTCGCTGTCGGCGACGACCGAGCGGGTGAAGCCGGTATCCGGGCTGGTCACGGTCACCGTGGCGCCGGCCTGGGTGTGGCCGGCGACGGCGCCGTCGTTGTTGGCTGCGTGGGCCTGCGGCGCGCCGAAGGCGGCCAGCGCCAGTCCGAGCGCCGTGCCGAGCACGGTCCTGCGCATGTTCCAAACCTTGCTGCTCATTTCCCCTACTCCCCTCGACGCCGGGTCGATGTCAGTTGAACTTGTTGGTTACTTGTCGTTGCGTCCGTGCAGGAACTGCCAGTCGAAGTGGTAATCCCACTTGTCGAAATACAGATTGCCGCCGCGCCACTCGACCTCGCCGCGCTGCGAGTCGACGGTTTCCGAACGCGGGAACTGCTTGGCCGGCACGAACGGACGGCTGTAGTCGTCGTTGAAGGCAATGCGATAGGCGTCCAGGCCGCCCAGGTAGAACCAGCGCAGGCGCGGGTCGTCGCCGGGTCCGGGCGCGAGCTGGCCGAAGGTCACGTCCACCGGCACCCAGCCGTACGGGGCGAGGTAGAGCTGTCCCCAGTCGTGGATGTTGTCGTAGTCGCCGTCGGAGAACATCCAGCCGGATTGCCAGCGTGCCGGAATACCGTTCAGGCGCAGCAGGGTGAGCAGCAGCAGGGTCTGTTCGCCGCAGTCGCCGTGGCCGGCGTGCAGGGTGTAGTCGCTGATGTTGCTGATGGTGGAGTACTCGCGCGCGCCGGCCCACGGAATCCGGTCCACCGCGGCAAACAGCTTCTGCGCGACGCGGTAGGGATTGGTTTCGTCGCCCACCACCTTGCGCGAGAACGCACGCAGGTCGTCAGTAAAGACGATGTGCGGCGCGCGCTCTTCGATGAAGGGCTTGAGCGCCGGCGTGATCGTCGCCGGCACGACCTTGTCCGGATCGATCGGGTGGGATTGCGCACGCAGGGTCAGCTCGTAGGTGAGCTTGAACACGGTCGGCTGGCCGGCCTTGGCCGGTGCCTCCAGGTACGCGGTGCGCTGCAGCGTATCCACTGGCGCCACGCGCGCGCCGGTCGGCTGGCTGGCGACGAAACGGATGTCGTCCTGCTGGCCGGGGATCGCACGCGGGTAGGGGATCCAGGCCTTGACCGTCTCGCCGGCCGGGACGGCATCGGCGTCGACGGTGACCGTCTGGGTCACGCGCACGCGCATCGGCAGCACGCCGGCCTTGCCGCTTGCGAGGGCCTCGCGGAAGGCTGCGCGGTGGTGGTCGTTCAGCACCTCGTTGGGGCCGTTGGGCGGCAGCGCCGGCGCCGAACGGCCGCGGCGGTCGCGCGCCTGGTCGCTCAGCAGGAAAAGGTTCGATGGCGCGCGGTTGAAGTAGAGCGTGCGGCCGTCGATCACCATGTGCTCGAGCAGGCCGGCCGCGTCCCATCGCGCGAACTCCGCATCGGTAAGGTCCGGGATCTGCTTGCGTATCCGCGCCTTGGCGTCGTCCGCGGTAAGCGAGAAGTCGAGCAGGATGCGGTGCATGCGCTCGCGCTGGAACGCGAGCGCCTCGCGCGCGTCGGGCGCGAGCCCCGGCTGGGCAAGCGCCCGGTCGATCGCCCGGCGGGCGGCATCGAAATGGCCGTGGTCGATTTGCGCGACGATGGCGGGCGGGCCCGGCGGCGGCAGGCTGGCCAGTGCCGGCATGGCGCAGCAGAGCAGGCCCACCAGCGCGGCGCGCGCCAGTGCACGCCCGCGCACCGGTTCGTGTTTGCCTTGCGTCGCTGGCACCCTCGTCATCGCACAACGCCCCCGCCCGATGGCATCAAGGCCTTGTGTAACACGCTTGCAAAAGGTGGTCAATAATTTATGCTTCGGCTCAATGTATGAGGAATGGCATATTCCTGACACGACGCACGAGGGGTAGCGCGTGATCCACACGGTATGGCCATACCTGGCCGTGATGCTGCTGGCCGCCGGCCTGTTTCCGGCGCTGGAGCGGCGCACCGGCTGGCGCGTGTTCAACGTGCTGCCGCCGATCGTCTTCACCTACCTGCTGGTGACCGCGCTGGCGGTGTCGGGCCTGTGGCAGGTCAACGAGGAGATCCGCACCGCGCAGTCGATGCTGGTCTCGCACATGGTGCCGGCGCTGCTGTTCCTGCTGATGATCAACTGCGACCTGCGCGCGATCTTCAAGCTCGGGCCGCGCGTGCTGGGCGTGTTCGCCTGCACCTCGGTCAGCCTGTTCATCGCCTTCATCACGACCTTCCTGCTCTACAAACGCTGGCTGCCAGGCGATGCATGGCATCCGCTGGCGGCGCTGTCGGGCAGCTGGGTCGGCGGCACGGCGAACATGATCGCGGTGAAACAGGCGATCGGCATGTCCGACCAGCATCTGGCGATGAGCCTGCTGACCGACGCGCTCTGCTATTCGACCTGGGTGGCCGTGCTGTTCGCGGTGGCGCGGCTGGCGCCGGCGTTCAACCGCTGGACGAAGGCCAGGTCGACCGGCGAACTGCAGGTCGCCGAGGCGAAGGCGACCGGGCCGACCACGTCCGATTCGGTGCTGTTGTGGTTGGGGCTTGCGCTGGCGGCGGCGGCACTGGCCGCGTGGTTTGCGACCTTCCTGCCGACTTCGACCATGATCAGCGCGACCACCTGGACCATCCTGCTCGCCACCGGCGCCGGGCTGGTCGTGGCACATACGCCGTTGGCGCGCTACCCGGGCGCGGGCACCATTTCCAGCGCACTGCTGATCAGCGTGGTGGCAGTACTCGCCTCGCAGAGCAATTTCCACGGCATCGGCGCGGCGCCGCTGTACCTGCTCTGCGGCGTGACGGTCATCGCCGTTCATGCGGTCCTGCTGGTCGGCTTCGCCAAGCTGTTCCGCTTCGATCTCTACCTCTGCGGGATTTCCTCGCTGGCGCACATCGGCGGCGTGGCGGCGACGCCGGTGCTGGCGGCGAGCTATTCGCGCGCGCTGGTGCCGGTCGGCATCCTGCTCGCGCTGCTGGGTTACATACTGGGCACCGGCTTCGGCCTGCTGGTGGCGTCGATCATGTCGACGCTGGCGGGATCGTGACAGCCATGAGGACCACGACCATGCGAACTTTTCTCTCTTCGGCGCTGCTGGCCCTGCTGCTGGCGGCTACGCCGCTGCATGCGCGCGACCAGGTTTCGACCTTGCCGGTGCCCCCTTCGGGCGTGCTTGGCGTGGGCGAGGCCCAGCTGACCCCCGCGTTCTGGATCGGCCTGCAGCCGCAGCCGGACAAGGTGATCCTGAGCCGCCAGCAGATCGCGGCGCAGAACGCGGCGCTGTTCGCGCGGGACAAGTCGATGCATGAACTGCGCGCGCTGCCGGCCACCCTCAATGGCGCGCAGGTGCGCGGCTGGATCGAGGATCTTGCCGATGCGCCGTCCAGGCCGCTCTACGACGTCGACGGCAAACCGGTGCCGGCCGCCACGCTGAAGGGCATCGTCGACGCCCGCGCGCTTGATGCCATCCCGGCGAGCCAGAAGACGCGTTACGGCATGGTCGTGCGCCGCGCTGCGCTACGTACGTTCCCGACCACGCTTCGCGTGTTCCGCGAAGCGGGCGATACCGACATCGACCGCTTCCAGGAGACCGCCGAGTTTCCCGGCACCCCGGTGGTGATCGCCCACGCCAGCCGCGACGGCCGCTGGCTGTTCGTGGTGAGCCCGCGCTATGCCGCCTGGACCGAGGCGACCAACATCGCCGAAGGCAGCAAGGAAGCCGTGCTCGGCTACGCCGACAAGACGCCCTACCGCGTCGTCACCGGGGCCAAGGTCTACACCGTCTATACCCGCGAGGCGCCGGCCGTCTCGCAGGTGGAGCTGGACATGGGCACGCGCGTGCCGGTGCTCACCGACTTGGCCGCGGACCAGCCGGTCAACGGCCAGACGCCCTACGCCGCGCACGTGGTCGAGCTGCCGGTGCGCAAGGCCGACGGCTCGCTCGCCTTCAGTCCTGCGCTGATCCAGAAGAACGCCGACACCGCGCCCGACTACCTGCCGCTGACCCCGCGCAACCTGATCACCCAGGCGTTCAAGTTCCTGGGCGAGCGCTACGGCTGGGGTCATGCCTACGACGGGCGGGACTGCTCCGGCTTCGTCTCGGACGTCTATCGCTCGATGGGCGTCGAGATGCCGCGCAACACCTCCAGCCAGGGCGTGAGCCCGGCCTTCGCGAAGCAGGCTTTCGGCACGGACAGCGCGCACGAAGATCGTCTGCAGGCGGCGCAAGCGCTGGAACTGGGCGACCTGGTCTACATCCCCGGCCACGTGATGATGTCCCTGGGCCAGTGGCAAGGGCAGCCGTGGGTGATCCACGACGTGCTGGGCATGAGCTACCACAAGGCCGACGGTTCCACGGCGCACGTCAAGCTCAATGCCGTTTCGGTAACGCCGCTGCTTCCGATGCTCTACGGCAAGGACTCCACCTTCATCGACCACATGACCAGCATCGTACGGATGCGGCCGTAGCGGTCCGTAGGGTGGGCGCGACGCCCGCCAGACGTTCCTGCGACAGGACGGTGGGCTCGAAGCCCACCCTGCGGACACCAACGACAAAGACACCATGAAGATCACAGACATCCAGTTCGGCATGCTGCGGGTGCCCCTGAAGACACCCTTCAAGACCGCGTTGCGCACCGTCAACCAGGTCGAGGACATCGTGGTGATGGTGCACACCGATACCGGCCAGATCGGCTACGGCGAGGCGCCGGCCACCGCGGTGATCACCGGCGACACGCATGGCTCGATCGTGGATGCGATCCGCCACTACATCTCGCCGCGGCTGATCGGCCAGGAGATCGCCAACCTCAACCGGATCACCCACCTGATCCAGGGCTCGATGGAGAAGAACTCCTCCGCCAAGGCGGCCGTGGAGATCGCCATCTACGACCTGTGGGGCCAGCTCTACAGCGCGCCGCTGTACAAGCTGCTGGGCGGTGGCGACCCGGTGATCACCACCGACATCACGATCAGCGTCGACTACATCGACAAGATGGTGGCCGACTCGGTTGCGGCGGTCGATCGCGGCTTCGAGTCGCTGAAGATCAAGGTCGGCAAGGACATTGGCGTCGACATCGAGCGGGTCAAGGCGATCTACGCGGCAGTCGAAGGGCGCGCCTTGCTGCGCCTGGACGCCAACCAGGGCTGGACCGCCAAGCAGGCGGTTTACGCGCTGCAGACACTGGAAGAGGCCGGCATCAAGCTGGAGCTGGTCGAACAGCCGGTCAAGGCGCGCGACCTCGAAGGCATGCGCTACGTCACCGAGCGCGTGCACACGCCGGTGATGGCCGACGAGAGCGTGTTCGGCCCGATGGAAGTGATCGAGCTGATCCGCATGCGCGCGGCCGACATCATCAATATCAAGCTGATGAAGACCGGCGGCATTTCCAATGCGATCAAGATCGCCGACATCGCCCAGTTGCACGGCATCGACTGCATGATCGGCTGCATGCTGGAGACCTCGATCAGCGTGGCGGCGGCCGTGCACGTGGCGGTGGCCCGTGCCGACGCGATCAGCAAGATCGACCTGGATGGCCCCTCGCTGGCCCAGTTCAACCCGGTCGACGGTGGGGTAATCTTCAACGAATCGGAAATCTCCGTGACCGACGCCCCGGGCCTCGGCATCCGCGAGATCAGGGGCCTGGAGAGGATCGCGGACTGATGTCCCCGCTGGTCAAAATCCGTTCGGAGCGCGACCAGATGTCGGCGGTGGAGCGGCGCATCGCCGACTTCATCCTGGAAAACGCGCACCTGCTGCGCGACTACTCCTCGCAGCAATTGGCCAACGCCCTGGGGATCAGCCAGTCCAGCGTGGTCAAGTTCACCCAGAAGCTCGGCTTCAAGGGTTATCCGGACCTGAAATATTCGGTCGGCGAGGCGATCGCGCGCGCCGACAACGGCGATGCGCCAGCCATGGAGCGCGCCGGCAGCGGCGAGGAGGAAGGCCCCGGCGCGCTGTGGCGGCGCAAGTCGGAGGCGGAAGAGGCCACGCGGCTGATCAATCCGCCCGAGGTGATCGACACGATCGCTGCGGCGATCGAGCAGGCCGGGCGCGCCGGCAAGGTGTTCATCATCGGCCTGGGCGAGGACGACATCTACGCGCGCAACTTCGCGCTGCGGTTGTCGCTGCTGGGCATCCTCACCGTGCACAACTTCGACACCGCGCGGATGACCGCGAACGTCTCCGCCGCCGGCGCCGGCGACGTGCTGCTGGTGTTTTCCGAGCACGGCAACCATCCGGCGCTGTGCAAGATCGCGCGCTACTTCCGCGAGCGGCGCGGGCAGGTGATCACCGTCACCCGGCACACCGCCAACCCGCTGCGCACGCTGGCCGACATCCAGCTGCTGGTCAGCGCGCACGACGAGCGGCCCTACATCCAGCCGCTGCTGTATCAATCGGCGCTGCAGCACCTGCTCGACTGCGTGTTCGTGCTGCTGTGCGAGAGCCACGACGACCGCCATGCGCAGTTGCTGGCGAATCTCGAGCGCATCCAGTTGATGCTGGAGCCCTGATGCGTGTGCCTGGCCCCGTAGGGTGGGCTTCAGCCCACCACGCCCTGCTCGCCCGAACCACCATGGTGGGCTGAAGCCCACCCTATGCCGTCCGTTCCGCGTGAGGTATCCATGTCCGTCCGCCTGCCACTCCTGTTGATGCTTGCCCTTGCCGGCACGGGCCATGCACGGGCCGACGAACCGGGCGCCTGGTCCGATGCCCGCCAGATGGTGGTGGTCACCACGCCCGGCTGGAACGTCGACCACGGGACCCTGCGCACCTACGCGCGCACCGCCAACGGCTGGAAGGAAATCGGCGCGCCCGCGCCGGTCACCATCGGCAAGGCCGGCGCCGCCTGGGGGCTGGGGCTGAATGCTCCGCGCCACGACGGTCCGGTCAAGCGCGAGGGCGACCTGCGCAGCCCGGCCGGCGTGTTCGACATCGGCGAGGCGTTCGGCTACGCGGCCAAGGCCGATACCGCCATGCCCTACCGCGCGCTGACTGCCAGCGATTACTGCGTCGATGTCAGCGGCTCGCCGCAGTACAACCGCATCGTCGACGCGAAGGTGGTGGGCGAGAAGGCCGTCGAAGGTTCGACCGAACCGATGCGCCGCGACATCCACGTCCACGGCGACCAGCGCTACGCCCAGGGCTTCGTGATCGAGCACAACCCGCAGCAACGTGCGCGGGGCGGCAGCTGCATCTTCGCCCATCTGTGGAAGTCGCCGGTCGATGCGACCACCGGCTGCACCGCCATGGACCCTTCGCTGATGCATCGCCTGCTGGCCTGGCTGCGTCCGGACGATCATCCGGTGTTCGTGCTGATGCCCACACCTGCGTACGAAAAGCTGCAAGCCGACTGGCGCCTGCCGGCGCTCGGGGATGCCGCCCGATGAGCCCCACCGCGCGCGTGCTGGGCGGCCTGGCGGCCGGCGCCATCCTCGGCCTGGCCCTGGCCGCATGGAACCCGCTGGTCGCCACGCAGGTGGCCGACGTGGTGCAGCCGATCGGCAAGCTCTGGCTGAACGCCTTGCAGATGACCGTGGTGCCGCTGGTGCTGGCGCTGGTGGTGGTGGGCGTCAACACGGCGACCGACGCGGCGGCCTCCGGACGCATCGCGCGGCGGGCGATCGTGGTGTTCATCCTGCTGTTGCTGCTCGGCGCCTTGTTCACCGCGGCCGCCGCGCCGGCGCTGTTCTCGCTGTTCCCGCACAACCCGGCGCTGCGCACCGCGCTGGATCATGCGGTCGTCGGCACGGCCGCCCAGACCGGCCCGGTGAGCTGGTCGGCAGCGCTGGTGGCGATGATCCCCAGCAACGCGATCATGGCCGCCGCGCAGAGCGCGATGCTGCCGCTGGTGGTGTTCGCGCTGTTCCTGGGCTTCGCGCTCACGCGCATCGCGCCGGCGCGGCGGGCGATGCTGGTGGAGTTCTTCCAGGCCATCGCCGACGCCATGATCGTGATCGTGCGCTGGGTGCTGTGGGTGGCGCCGCTGGGCGTGTTCGCGCTGATCCTGGGCGTATGCGCGCGTTCGGGACTGGGCATGCTGAGCGCGCTGGGTGTGTACGTGCTGGCGGAGATCGTCCTGTACCTGGCGGTGACCGCAATGATGTACGTGGTGGCGGTGGTCTGGGGCGGCGAGAAGCTGCGCCGCTTCGCCAGTGCGTTGCTGCCGCCGCAGGCGGTGGCGATCAGCACGCAGTCGTCGCTCGCTTCGCTGCCGGCGATGCTCGAAAGCGCCGAGCAGCGGCTGGGTTACCCCAGGCAGGTCAACTCGCTGGTGCTGCCGATGGCGGTGACCCTGTGCCGCCTGACCAGCCCGGTGCAGTACCTGACCTCGGCCGCGTTCATCGCCTGGGCGTATGGCATCGACCTGTCGGCCACCCAGCTGGTCGCCGGTGCGGTGCTGGCGGTGGTGATCAGCCTGGGCTCGGTGGGCCTGCCAGGCGCGGTCACCTTTATCGCCACCAACCTCCCGGTGGCGCAGTCGATGGGCCTGCCGGTCGGGCCGCTGGGCCTGATGCTGGCGGTCGACACGCTGCCGGACGCCTTCGCCACCCTGGGCAACGTCACCGCCGACGTCGCCGCGACCAGCGTGGTGGCGCGGCAGTCGCATGACGTCGGCTCCTCCCCCTGCGTGCAGGGGGAGGTTGGGAGGGGGTAGCCCCGACCTCGCCGCAAGCCCCGGGGCCCCCCCCCCCCCCCCCCCCCCCCCGGGGGGGGGGGGGGGGTGGGGGGGGCCCCGCCCCGACCTCGCCGCAAGCCCCGAACCCCTCCCCAGCCCTCCCCTGCAAGCAGGGGAGGGAGTCAAAGCAGATGAGCACGCGCATGCAATCGATCGAAACCGACGTGATCGTGATCGGCGCCGGCATGGCCGGTGCCTCGGTGGCCTACTTCCTCGCGCCGCACGCACGCGTGCTGGTGCTCGAGCGCGAGAGCTACGCGGGCATGCATTCGACCGGCCGCTCGGCCGCGCTGTTCAGCGAAACCTACGGCTCGCCGCAGGTGCGCGCGCTGACCCGTGCGACCCGGCCGTTTCTCGCCCGCCCGCCGGAGGGCTTTGCCAGCGCGCCGATCCTGACGCGACGCGGCGCGACCGTGATCGGCACCGCGGCGGATGCCGACCGGGTGCGCGCCGAGTACGAGGCGATCCTGCCGTACACGCGCGACCTCGAACTGCACGACGCCGCCCGCCTGCGCGCGAGCGTGCCGGTGCTGAAGCCGGAAGCGGCGCACATCGGCATGCACGAACCCGGCGCGGCCGACATCGACGTCAACGAACTGCACCAGGGCTTCCTGCGCGGCCTGCGCGCGCGCGGCGGGCAGCTGCGCCTGGACGTCGCCATCCGCGCGATCGAGCGCACCGCGGCCGGCTGGGAAGTCGACGCCGGCGAGACCGTTTACCGCGCACCGCTGCTGCTCGACGCGGCCGGCGCCTGGGCCGACCAGGTCGCACGCCTGGCCGGTGTCGCGCCACTGGGCCTGCAGCCTAAGCGCCGCTCGGCCTTCGTGTTCGAGCCGCCGGCCGGAGTGGACGTGCATCGCTGGCCGTTCATCTGCGACGTTGCCGAGACCTTCTACTTCAAGCCGGACGCCGGCCTGCTGCTCGGCTCGGCCGCCAATGCCGACCCGGTCGACCCGCACGACGTGCAGCCGGAGGAGTACGACATCGCGCTCGGCATCCACAACATCGAGCAGGCCACCACCATGGAGATCCGCCGCCCGACCCGCACCTGGGCCGGCCTGCGCTCCTTCGTCGCCGACGGCGACCTGGTCGGCGGCTTCGCGCCCGACGCACCGGGCTTCTTCTGGGTCGCCGCCCAGGGCGGCTACGGCATCCAGACCAGCGCCGCCATGGGCGAGTCCTGCGCCAGCCTGGCGCTTGGACGGCGGTTGCCCGGGCACCTGGCGGATGCGGGCCTTTCGGCCGCGATGCTCAGTCCGCAGCGGCTGCGCCCTGCTGCTGGAGCGGCGGCTCCGTAACGGCGATCGGCCAGTCGCATTCGAATTCCGCGGGACTCTCCCGCGGCATGCCTGCTGGCCGAAGCGTCGGCCGCCTGGCCCGGCTATCATGCCGATTCGCCCGTAGCCCGCGTGTCCGCCATGCTCCTGATGATCGACAACTACGACAGCTTTACCTTCAACCTCGTCCAGTACCTCGGCGAGCTGGGGCAGGAGGTGAAGGTGGTGCGCAACGATGCGCTGGACGTGGCCGGCATCCGCGCGCTCAGGCCCTCGCACATCATGATTTCGCCCGGGCCCGGTACGCCGGACGACGCGGGCGTGTCGCTCGCGGTGCTGCGCGAACTGGCCGGGGAGATTCCGGTGTTCGGCGTGTGCCTGGGCCACCAGGCGATCGGGCAGGCGTTCGGCGGCAAGGTGATCCGCGCCAAGCAGATCATGCATGGCAAGACCTCGCCGGTACGCCATCGCGGGCAGGGCGTGTTCGCCGGCCTGCCGGATCCGTTCGAGGCCACGCGCTACCACTCGCTGGTGGTCGAGCAGGGCTCGCTGCCGGACTGCCTGGAAGTCACCGCGTGGACCGAACACGCGGACGGCTCGATCGACGAGATCATGGGCCTGCGCCACAAGACGCTGCCGGTCGAGGGCGTGCAGTTCCACCCGGAGTCGATCCTGACGCAGTACGGCCACGACCTGCTGGCCAACTTCCTTGGCCTGCCGCGGCGGAAGCTGGCTGCATGAGTCCGCGCGAGATTTCGATCACGCCGCAGGAGGCGCTCCAGCGCACCATCGAACACCGCGAGATCTTCCACGACGAGATGATCGCGCTGATGCGCCAGATCATGCGCGGCGAGGTCAGTCCGCTGATGACGGCGGCGATCATCACCGGCCTGCGCGTCAAGAAGGAAACCGTGGGCGAAATCACCGGGGCGGCGCGGGTGATGCGCGAGCTCTCCGCCAAGATCCCGTTTTCCGGTGCATCCGCCGACGGCAGCGACCCTGCTGCCGGCAATCAACATCTTGTCGACATCGTCGGCACCGGCGGCGACGGCGCGTCGAGCTTCAACATTTCCACCGCATCGATGTTCGTCGCCGCGGCGGCCGGTGCGCGCGTGGCCAAGCACGGCGGGCGCAGCGTCTCCTCCAAATCCGGCAGCGCGGACGTGCTCGAGGCGCTGGGCGCGGTGATCGACCTGAACCCGGCGCAGGTCGCCCAGTGCATGGAAGAGACCGGCATCGGTTTCATGTTCGCGCCGAACCACCATCCGGCGATGAAGGTGGTCGCGCCGGTGCGCAAGGAAATGGGTGTACGCACGCTGTTCAACATCCTGGGGCCGCTGACCAACCCGGCCGGCGCGCCGAACATCCTGATGGGCGTCTTCCATCCCGACCTGGTCGGCATCCAGGTGCGCGTGCTGCAGGCGCTGGGCGCGCGCCATGCGATGGTGGTGTGGGGCCGTGACGGCATGGACGAGATCTCGCTGGGTGCGGCCACGCTGGTCGGTGAACTGCGCGGCGGCGAGGTGCGCGAGTACGAGATCGAGCCGGAGGACTTCGGCCTGGCCATGGCCTCCAGCCGTAATCTGCGGGTGGAGAGCGTGGACGAATCGCGCGCGATGCTGCTCGATGCGCTCGGCGGCCGCCACGGCGTAGCCCACGACATCGTGTGCCTCAACGCCGGTGCGGCGCTCTACACCTCCGGCGTGGCGGGGGACATCGACGAAGGCATCGCGCTGGCGCGCCACACCATCGCCAGCGGCGCCGCGCGTGCGAAAATGATGCAATTCATCGCCGCGACGCGCAGGCTCGCCATGTAGGAGCGCACCTTTGCGCGACCGGCGCACCGCTCGCCGCTCCGTTGGCTTTTCGCGCACAGGTGCGCCCCTACCTTTCGACGCCATGACCGACATCCTGCAACGTATCCTCGCCCGCAAGGCGGAGGAAATCGCCGAACGCAGCGCCGCGCTGCCGTTGTCCGAGCTCGCCTCGCGCATCGATGACCTGCCGCCCACCCGCGGCTTCGCCGCCGCGATCGAGGACAAGCTCGCCGCCGGCCTGCCGGCGGTGATCGCCGAGGTGAAGAAGGCCAGCCCCAGCAAGGGCGTGATCCGCGCCGACTTCGACCCGGCCGCCATCGCGCGCAGCTATGCCGCCGGCGGCGCCGCCTGCCTGTCGGTGCTGACCGACCGCGACTTCTTCCAGGGCAGCGAGGCGTACCTGCAACAGGCGCGCGAGGCCTGCGCGCTGCCGCTGCTGCGCAAGGACTTCATCGTCGACCCCTACCAGGTGTACGAGGCCCGCGCGATCGGCGCCGACTGCATCCTGCTGATCGCCGCGGCGCTGGACGATGCCGCGCTGCTGGAGCTGTCGCTGCTCGCCGCCGAACTCGACCTGGACGTGCTGTGCGAGGTGCACGACGCGGCGGAACTGGATCGCGCGCTGGCGCTGCCGGTCCCGCTGATCGGCGTGAACAACCGCAACCTGCGCACTTTCGAAACCACGCTGGACACCTCGCTCGCGCTCAAGCCGCGCATGGACGACGACGACCGCGTGCTGGTGGCCGAGTCGGGCATCCATGCGCGCGAGGACGTGGCGCGCCTGCGCGAGGCCGGCATCCACGCGTTCCTGGTCGGCGAGGCGTTCATGCGGGCCGAGGATCCGGGCCAGGCGCTCGAGCGGCTGTTCGCCGCCTGACGCCATGGAAGGGCAGGACACCCCCGCCGCCGACGTGCCGCCGGTCGTGCTGTTCGATTTCGATGGCGTGCTCACCCACGCCGACACCTACGCCTTGTTCGTGCGCGAGCGCTACGCGCGCTCGACCCTGCGCCAGTTGTTCGCGTTGCTGGCCCTGCCGTGGCTGATGCTGCTGTGGCCGCTGACGCGCCGGCTGCAACGCCCGCTGGTGCACATCGCATTGCTGGGGCTGGACGAAAAGCGTTACCGCGCCGCGGTCGACGCGTTCGCCGCCGAACTGGTGCGGCGGCCGGGGCATTTCTGCCGTGATGGCGTGCGGGCGTTGCGCCGCCACCAGGCGGCGGGCGAGCGGGTGATCGTGGTGACCGGCTGCGAGCACACGCTGGTCGAGAGCCTGCTTGCCCAGCTGGGGCTCGCTGGCGTGGAGCTGGTCGCCTCGCGGCTCAAACCCGGTCCGCTCGGCCTGCGCGTCGCGCACCACAACATCGGCGCCGGCAAGCTCAAGGCGCTCACCGCGCATGGCGTGCCTGCCTGGCAGCGTGCGTATGGCGATTCGCTCAACGACCTGCACATGCTCAAGGCTGCAGCCGAACCGGTGCTGGTCAACGGCACGCCGAAGCTGTGCAAGCGGATCGAGCGGGCGCTGGGCCGGTCGCTCGAGCGGGTGGCCTGGCACTGACCAGCGGCACCCGGCCAGGTGCCCGCGGAGGAGCTTGCAAGCCTGCGCCGTCCGAAATACGTTAGTGCTTACGTATCCCTGGACGGCCGCATCGCATGTATCTGGCATCGCTTGGCAAGCTGGCGCTCGGCAGCCGGCTGAAGGCACTCAGCGACCACTTCTACGGCGCGGCGGATCAGGTTTACCGCACGCTCGGCGCGCCAATCGAATCGCGTTGGCTGCCGGTGCTGCGTTACCTGTGGGATACGGGCCCGAGCACGGTGACCGACGTGGCCCAGGCGATCGGCCAGACCCATTCGGCCGTGAGCCAGCTCACCGACAAGCTGGTGCGTGCCGGGATGGTCCACCGCCGGCGTGACCCGGCCGACCGCCGTCGTACCGTGCTGGAACTCACCGACAAGGCGCACACGGCGCTCGGCGGACTCGGGCCGATCTGGTGCGCCGTGCAACGCGGCGTTGGCACCTCGCTGGAAGCGCAGGCGAACCACCTGCTGGACGCCATCGCAGCTTGCGAACGCGCGCTGCAGGAGCGCCCGGTAGCCGACGCCATCCTGGCCGAGCACAAGGCGATCAAGGCGACGCCGCTGGAGATCGTCCCGTACGCGCCGGCGTTACGCGAACACTTCTACCGTTTGAACGCGCAATGGCTGGAGCGCCATTTCCGCATCGAGGATATCGACCGCGCGGTGCTGGGCGAGCCCGAGCGTTACATCCTGCAGCCGGGCGGCGCGATCTATTTCGCCCGCCTGGGCGAGGCGGTCATCGGTACCTGCGCACTGCTGCAGGAATCGCCCGGCGTGTTCGAGCTGACCAAGATGGGCGTGGACGAGACCTTCCGTGGCCTGGGCGCCGGCAAGCGCCTGCTCGAGGCGTGCATCGCGGAGTTCCAGCGGCGCGGCGGCAAGACGCTGTTCCTGGAATCGAACAGCCGCCTGCAGACGGCGTTGCGGATGTACGAAAAGGCCGGCTTCGTGATGCAGCCATCGGTGCGCGCGGGCTCGCACTACGAGCGCGCGGACGTCTACATGATCTACCGGCCCGAAACGACGCGGCAGCCCTGAGGCTGCCGCGTAACCAGTAGGCAGCGGGGGGGAAGCGTCAGCGCGTGCCCTTGACCACGATCGTCTTGCCGGACACGTCGATCATGCCCTGCTCTTCGAGTTGCTTGAGCACGCGGCCGACCATCTCGCGCGAGCAGCCCACGATGCGGCTGACTTCCTGGCGCGAGATGCGGATCTGCGTGCCGTCCGGATGGGTCATGGCGTCGGGCTCCTGGCACAGGTCCAGCAGCGTACGCGAGATGCGGTTGGTGACGTCCATGAAGGCCATGCGGCTGACCTGGCGCGAGGTGCGCAGCAGGCGGTTGGTCAGCTGCGAGCCGATCGCGAAGAGGATCTTCGGGCATTCCTCGCGCAGCGGGCCTTCCATCAGCTGGAACAGACGCTCGTAGCTGATCTCGGCCATCTCGCAAGGGGTGCGGCTGCGCACGATCGACTCGCGCTGCGCCTGCTCGACGAACAGGCCCATCTCGCCGATGAACTGGCCGCGGTTCAAGTAGGCCAGGATCAATTCGCGACCCTGCTCGTCCTCGGTGCAGACCGCGAGCGAGCCTTCGATGATGTAGTAGAGCGTATTGGCTGGATCACCCGGGCGAATGATCGCGGTCTTGCCGGGGTAGCGCCGGCGATGGCACAGGGCCAGGAAGCGCTCCATCGATGCCGGGTCCGGCGCGAAGCTCAGCGGTGCCTGGGATCGTTCGAATGCCTGCTGGAGTTGGTATTTGAGTTGCGCCACGAGAGTATCCGCTGGTGAGCCAAGGCGCTGCCGCCATGGCGTTACCATGCATCACGCGTCTCGCCTGATCAAGAGATGACGCGCTTGCACCCGTGAGTTCTGTTTTCCCGGGTTTTGCCGCATACTTCGAAGTCTTTCGGCCAGGCTGCACGCCAGCCGGAAACTCGGGTCGCGCAGGATGAGGGTCCTGGCGCGTCTTTTTCTTTTCGCGGGGACCCTTGCTGCTAACCCGCCTCATCTGCTGGCCGTATCCCGGCCATGGAGAGTCGCCGTGGTGAAACCGCTCCCGCGCCTGCGCCTGCAGGGCTTCAACAACCTGACCAAGGCTCTGAGCTTCAACATCTACGACATCTGCTACGCGGTGTCCGAAGACCAGCGCCAGCGTTACATCGAATACATCGACGAGCAGTACGACGCCGATCGCCTGACGCAGATCCTCACCGACGTGGCGGAGATCATCGGCGCGAACATCCTCAACATCGCGCGCCAGGACTACGACCCGCAGGGCGCCTCGGTCACCATCCTCATCTCCGAGGAGCCGGTGGTCGAGAAGCTTGGCCGCGACACCATCTCCGGTGCCGTGGTGGCGCACATGGACAAGAGCCACATCACCGTCCACACCTATCCGGAAACGCATCCGCACAACGGTATCGCGACCTTCCGCGCAGACATCGACGTGGCCACCTGCGGCGTGATCTCGCCGCTGAAGGCGCTGAACTACCTGATCGACAGCTTCGAGTCGGACATCGTGGTGTGCGACTACCGCGTGCGCGGCTTCACCCGCGACGTGAAGGGCAAGAAGCACTTCATCGACCACAAGATCAACTCGGTGCAGGACTACCTGGCGCGCCACATCCGCCAGAAGTACGAGATGTTCGACGTCAACGTCTACCAGGAGAACATCTTCCACACGAAGATGCACATCAAGGACTTCGACCTGGACACCTATCTGTTCGAGGCGCACGCGGACGACCTTTCGTTCAAGGAGCGCCAGCGGATCGAGTCGCTGCTCAAGCGCGAGATCGAGGAACTGTTCCACGGCCGCAACCTGATGTAACGAAGACCCCGCCGCGAGGCGGGGTTTTTCGTTGCGCGCACAGCGCGGTGCCTAGGCTGGCCGCATGCGCGCCCTCCTGCTGTTCCTGCTGCTGCTCGCCCTGCTGGCGCTGGTGTGGTCGCGTGGCTGGCGTCCGCCGGACCGCTACAACCCGTGGGCGCCGCTGGACCTGCGTGCGCCGCCGGAGCTGTTCTTCCGCTACAAGCTGGACCGGCTGGCGCACGAGCCACGCGCGTGCAAGGCGGCGCTGGCGCAGGCGGGCGCGCGCTTCACGCCGATGCCCGACCGCCATGCCCCGCGCGGGTGCGGCTGGATCGACGCAGTCCGCCTCCGCGGTACCGGCGTGGCGGCCCTCGCGCCACCGGCGATCGTCACCTGCCCGCTGGCGGCAACGCTGGTGCTGCTCGATCGCCAGGTGCTGCAGCCCGCCGCGGGGCAGCTCTACGGCACCACGGTGCGCCAGGTCGACCACGTCGGCAGCTACGCCTGCCGCAACATCTACGGCCGCGCCGACGCGCCGCTCAGCCGCCACGCGCGGGCCGCGGCGATCGACCTGGCCGGCTTTGAGCTGGCCGACGGCCATCGGCTCGATATCGCCGGCGACTGGCATGCGCAGGGCAAGGCCGGGGCTTTCCTGCGTCGCGTGCACAACCGCGCCTGCGAGGTGGCCGGCCTGGTGCTGGGACCGGACTATAACCGCGAGCACCGCAGCCACTTCCACGTGGAGGCTGGTGGCTGGGGCTACTGCCGGTGACGCTGGCTGCAGGAGCCGCCTGCGGACGAGCTCCCGCTACCGTGCCGATGAAAGCGCATCGCCCTGAGGCACTCCAGCAAAGCAGGTGCCACAGTCAGATGCGGTAGGCGACGCTCTTCATCACCAGCGAGCTCAGGTGCATCAGCCCGGGGATCGGGAAGGGCAGGTCTATGCCGCCCCGTGCACGGGCGTTGTCAGCATGGCGCACTTCGTCGGCCTGCATCTGTGCGAGCACCGCGCGGGAGCGTTCGTCCCGTGGCGGCAGGCGTTGCAGGTGGTCTTCCAGGTGGGCTTCCACCTGGCGTTCGGTTTCCACCACGAAGCCCAGGCTGACCCTGTCGCCGACCAGTGCAGCGGCTGCGCCGATCGCGTAGCTGCCGGCGTACCACAACGGGTTGAGCAGGCTCGGCCGGCTTTCCAGTTCGCGCAGGCGCTGTGCGCACCAGGCGAGGTGGTCGGTTTCCTCGTCGGCGGCGTGCTGGAGGTGCTGGCGCGTCTCCTCGTCGCGCGCGAGCGCGGCCTGGCCGTCGTACAGCGCCTGCGCACAAACCTCGCCGGTGTGGTTGATGCGCATCAGGCCGGCGGCGTGGCGGCGCTCGGCCTCGTCCAGCGTTGCATCCTCCAGCGGTGCCGCGGGCGAGGGGCGCGCGGCTTCCGGCGCACCGGCGACGGTTTCCAGGGCGCGCTCGATGCCTGCCAGCAGGCGGTCGAGCGGGGAGAGCGTGCGAATGTTCATGACGGATGTCCCGGGAGAAGTTGCCGCGCCAGCAGCACCAGCGGATGCAGGGTCGGCACAGCCATGGCCTGCTCGACCAGGCCCGCGGCCAGGTGCAACCGGCAACCGATATTGGACGACAGCAGCGCCTTCGGCGCCAGCGCGCCGATGGCCTCGAGCGTGGGGGCGCGCAAGCCCGCTGCGCGGTCGGGGAACTCGAGCATGTGGCTGCCAGCGGCACCGCAGCAACGCGCCGGGAGCGGCATTACCTCCAGCTCCGGCACGCGCGCGAGCAGCTTCTGCAAGGCCTCGGCGCTGCGCGCCACATTCTGTTGCGTGCACGGCACATGCAGCGCCACGCGTTGCGGGACCGGCCGGAAGTGCAGCTGATCGGCCCGGGCCGCGAGCAAGGCGTAGGGATCTTCTACTGCCACGCCGGGCAGGGCGCTGCGCAGTTGACCGAGGCAACCGGGTGTGACCGTCACCAGGATCGAAGCGCCACTGGTTCGCCAGCTTTCCCGTACGCGCCGCGCCGCGCGCGCGGCCGCCTGCGTGTCACCGCCGTGGGCGTCGAGCGCGCCGCAGCAGAAGGCTGGCAGGCGTGTCACCGGATGACCGGCAGCCTCGAGCAGGGTGACCGCCGCCTGTTGCGCCGGCGCGTCGTCCACACTGCCGACGCATCCGGGGAAAAGCGCCACCCTGGGCAGCGCCGATGCGTGCCGTGCTCGTCCGGCCATGGGCTGAGGCTGCGTGGACGGCTTCAGGGCGGCCAGGGCCAGCGCCGCACGCCAGCGGGAGCGTTCCGGCAGCCCGTGTGCGAGGCGCTCACACCAGCGACGCAGGCCGGGCAACTTGGTCCATCGCAGCAAGGCGGGCCGCTTTGCCACCGCGAGCAGTACGCGTGGTCGCCCTGGTGCAGGCCCGAGCATGGCGCGCGTTTCCACCAGCAGCTCGCCGAAGCGCACCTGGGCGGGGCATACCCGTTCGCAGTTCAGGCAGCCAAGACAGTGGTCGAGAGGCTCGCGCAGCCCGTCCGACACCGGCGCCAGCCCCTTGGCCAAGGCCGCGGCGATGGCGATGCGCCCGCGCGGCGATTCCGCTTCGTTACCATCCAGCGCATAGGTCGGGCACGCCGGCAGACACAGGCCGCACTGCACACACTGGTCGGCCAGCGCGGGGATGCGCTCGGACTTGTTCTCGGGCATGGTCGGCATGCTATCATTGGCAGCTCACAGTCGGCCGACCGGCAGGCTTGCGTGATCGATGATGGCTCCGCTATCATCTCGCGCCTTTGTTCCACCGATTCCGCTAACCGCCCCCGTGGCGGCAGACAGGTATTCTTGAGATGAAAACGTTCAGCGCCAAGCCGGAAAGCGTCAAGCGCGACTGGTACGTGGTCGATGCGACGGGCAAGACGCTCGGCCGTCTGTCCACCGAGATCGCCCGCCGCCTGCGCGGCAAGCACAAGCCGGAATTCACCCCGCACGTCGATACCGGCGACTACATCGTCGTGGTCAACGCCGACAAGGTCGCGGTTACCGGCGCCAAGCTGGACGACAAGATGTACCACCGTTTCACCGGCTACGTCGGCAACCTCAAGACCATGAGTCTGAAGGACATGCTGGCCACGCATCCGGAGCGGGTGATCGAGATCGCCGTCAAGGGCATGCTGCCGAAGAACCCGCTGGGCCGCGCGATGTATCGCAAGCTCAAGGTGTACGGCGGCGCCGAACATCCGCATACCGCCCAGCAGCCGCAGGCGCTGGAGATCTAAGGAAACCCATGGCTATCCAGCAGAATTACGGCACCGGCCGCCGCAAGACCTCCGCCGCCCGCGTGTTCCTGCGCAAGGGCAACGGCGCCATCGAAGTCAACGGCAAGCCGCTCGACCAGTTCTTCGGTCGCGAGACCTCGCGCATGATCGTGCGCCAGCCGCTCGAGCTGACCCAGAGCGCCGACAAGTTCGACATCAAGGTCACCGTCGCCGGCGGCGGCATCACCGGCCAGGCTGGTGCGATCCGCCTGGGCATCGCCCGCGCGCTGATCGAGTACGACGAAACCCTGAAGTCGCCGCTGCGCAAGGCCGGCTTCGTGACCCGCGACGCCCGCGAGGTCGAGCGCAAGAAGGTCGGTCTGCACAAGGCTCGTCGCGCCACCCAGTTCTCGAAGCGCTAACATCCGCTTCGAGGGGCGATGCATCCGGTCAGAGCGCATCGTTCCGAAGGGTTTTGGGAGATCGTCTAACGGTAGGACAACGGACTCTGACTCCGTTTATCTAGGTTCGAATCCTAGTCTCCCAGCCAAACGAAAGAGGCCCGCCATTGGCGGGCCTCTTTTTTGCATGTATGGGGATGGGCGACGGAAAGCCGGCATGTTCGATGGCGGCGGTGGGCGCTGGATGCCGATCCTGCGACGCAGGGCACACCGGGACCTCGCCGCCAGACGTTGTACCGGGCCGGCTTGCGCTACGATGAGCGTCGTCGGCAGGGACTCGATAGGTTGTTGGTTTCACTGGTTTTTCACGCAGTAAATTGTTGTATAGGCGGAATAACATGCCGACGTGGACCGGTCGCGGAATTGGGGCGATTCAGGCCATCCATGCCAAGGGGGTAGGACGATGCTGACAAGGACCTGGGACAACATCTGGCTTCGACAGCTGGCGGTCGCGGCCGGCTACGCAGTGAGCTACCTCCTGCTCCGCGAGATCTCGTTCTCCCACTGGGTGCTGTTCGCGGGCGTGCGCCTGTGCGCGCTCATGCTGATGCCCTATCGCTACTGGCCGGCGCTGCTGGTCGGCGAGTTGCTGCCGCTGGGCTACATCAGCTTCAGTTGCCTTGACCAGTACGGGTGGATGTGGTCGGCCGTCATGCTGGTGCCGCCCATCGGCCTGGCCATGCCGATCGTCCGCTTCTGCAGGGAACAGCGGCGGCTGTTCCCGTCACGCTCGATCACCAGCATCAACGTCCTGCTGCTCTGTTCGCTGCTGGTCTCGGTCGTCTGGACGCTCGCCGACACCACCGCCCTGCTGGTGGCGACGACCAAGCCGCAGTACGACTTCCGTACGGCTGCCGGCTGGTATTTCCTGGGGTCGTATATCGGTATCCTCACCATCGTCCCGCTGGCGTTGGCGGTGCGCGAGGAACTCATGAGCCGGCCGTTCCGCCAGATCCTGGCGGGCCTTTCCGAAAGCCGGCTGGTTCTCGAAACCGTTTCGCTGCTGCTGCCGGCGCTGGCGCTGCTGGTCTGGCTGGCCTCGGGCGTCGCCGGGGATGCGAGCCAGGCCGCCCGCATGGCGATGTTCCTGCCGGTCGCCTGGCTGTCGCTGCGCCATGGCTGGCGCGGGGCTGCGATCGGCGGTACCGCGGCAAGCGTGGCCGTCATCCTGACGATGCCGGTCGTGCGCGACCACGAAACCGTCCAGGCCCAGGCCTTCATTGCCTTCACCATCACCACCATGCTGATGCTCGGCGCGCGGATCGCGGTACTGCACCAGCGCGAGAAGCAGGAGCGCATGGACTCGCGCCTGGCCCTGGCGATGGCGCAGCGGAACGTCTACCTGGGCGAACTGCAGCTGCGGCAGACGTCCTATGCGCTGGAGCAGATGAGCGGGGCGATCCAGGCCTCCTACACCCAGTTGCTCGGCCGGCTGCGCTGCCTGCTGCCGGGGACCGACGAGCGCACCTACTACCGCCAGGCCGCGGTTGCGCAGCACCAGATCTATCGCCTGGCCGATTCGCTGTACCCGCTCTCCTGGCGCGACCGCGGCTTGCCGGCCGCCCTGCGGGAAGGTTCGATCCCGCGCGCGCTGGACGAAGGCGGCATCGTCTACTGGTGCGACATCCAGGGCGACGTCGAACAGCTGTCCACCAGTGTCCATATGGCCCTGTACCGGTTGGCGTCCGAGGCCATTGCGCTTGCCTGTGCCAAGCGCAACATCAGCAAGGTGCGCGTGCGGTTGCGCGGTGGCCACGCCGGTGGCCGGCGCTGGGCGGTGCTGTGCGTCGACAGCGACGTGGACTACGAGCGTTTGGCGCGCGTGCGCTGGGACGACATCCAGTCGGCGCTCGGTGGGAGTGGCATGGGACTGGGTGCGCTCAAGGACCGCGCCGGCATTTTCGAAGGCAAGGTGCACGTGCGCGCCCATGGCACCGGCAACCGGATCAGCCTGATGCTGTTCGATCCCGAGCTCGCCTGATCCTGGCCCCCGAAAGCGTTTCCTCCCGGCCATCCCCGAAAAAAAACCGCCCATGGGGCGGTTTTTTCACTTCCGGTCGCCCGCGGGCTCACGGCGAATGGCTGCTGCACTCCACCGGGTCGTTGCACGGCGCAACCGTCGCGCTGGACGTGGTCGGAGCTGCGGTGAACGTGGTGGTGCCATCGCTCATGGGTACCGCCTGCACCTGGAGGTCGCTGCCCTGGTAGACCGTTTCGGCGTACGAGGTCAACGGCACGGCCGTGCTGCTGGTCGAGGCGGTCTGCTGCGGGGTCGAGAGGCGCTGGGCATCCCGGCCCATGGGCAACACCAGAAACTGCCCATTGATGCTGGCGAAGGCCACCCGAACGTTGCCGTAGAGGTCGTTCACCTGGAAGTACTGCACGCCATTGTTGGCAAACGTGTACACATGCCAATGCGTGCTTGCGCTCACGTCCTGTGCATTCGGCCAGGCTTGACCCAGGCCCGTGCTCGTCGCCGCCACGGCAGAAGCCGAAAAGCCCATGACGACCAGGCCGGCGAGGAGTGCGCGGCGCGGCAGGAATTTGATCATAGCCATGTCCCCTTTGTTGGACTGCTCACTGGTTGAGCAATCGCACTCTACCTTGCAATCGTGATTTTTTCGCGAAGGCGAACGTCGAAACTGGGGGTTGCGTTAAGTTTTCCGGTGCCTGCATGGCGGTCGCCGCTGCCGGCGCATGCGCCATCCGCGGAGGGCCGCCCGATCGCGGCCGGAGGGATACTGCACCACGGTGGCATGCGCTTTGGCCGACGGCCCTAGGGCGACCGGCGGCGGCGCACAAGGCCTCACGGGCAGCCGCCCTTCGGTTCCTGGGCGGGGAAGCGTAAAATCCCCGTTTTGACTCGCGGTATTTCCATGACTTCCCCCTCCGAGAAGCCGGCACCTCCGCCGGGCGTGCGCCTGGAAGGCAGCACGGACGCCTTGCCCCTCTCTCCCGCGCTGGGGGTCAGTCTCGATGCCACGCGCATGCCGCGACGCTCCACGCTGGTCGACCGGCGGGTGCTGCGGATCACTGCGGTGTCGGTGGTGCTCGGCGTGGCGGCGGCTCTCATCGCGCAGGTGCTGACCTCATTGATCGGGCTGGTCACCAACCTGGCCTTCTATGGCCGCGTGTCCACCGCCTTTTCCTCGCCGGCCGGCAATCACCTTGGCGCCTGGGTCATCGTGGTGCCGGTGATCGGTGGCCTGATCGTCGGCGCGATGGCGCGCTGGGGTTCGCGCGCCATCCGTGGCCACGGCATTCCCGAGGCAATGGAGCAGGTCCTCCTCAACGAATCGAAGATCCCGCCGCGGATCACCTTCCTCAAGCCGGTGTCCTCGGCGATCGCCATCGGTACCGGCGGCCCGTTCGGCGCGGAGGGCCCGATCATCGCCACCGGCGGTGCGCTCGGCTCGTTCATCGGGCAGCTCCTGCGCGTCACCGGCGGCGAGCGCAAGGTGCTGTTGGCGGCCGGTGCCGCCGCGGGCATGGCGGCGGTGTTCGCCTCGCCGGTGGCGGCGGTGGTGCTGGCGGTGGAACTGCTGTTGTTCGAACTGCGCCCGCGTTCGCTCATCCCGGTCGCACTCGCCACGGTGGCCGCCACCTCGGTGCGTTATGCGTTCCAGGGCACGGCGCCGGTCTTCGCCATGCCAGCCCTGGCCGAGCCGGGTGCCGTCGCACTGGCGTGCTATGTGGCCGTGGGGGCGGTGCTGGGGTTGATCAGCGTGGGCGTCACGCGGATCGTCTACGGCATCGAGGATGCGTTCGAGCGACTGCCGATCCACTGGATGTGGTGGCCGGCGCTGGGCGGTATCGCCGTGGGCGTGGTCGGTTATTTCGCGCCGCTGACCCTGGGCGTGGGCTACACCAACATCGAGGGCATCGTCAGCGGCGAGTTCACCCTGCACACGCTGTTTTTCCTCTGCGTGATGAAGTTCATTTCCTGGTCGATCTCGCTGGGCAGCGGCACCTCCGGCGGAACGCTGGCGCCACTGTTCACCATCGGCGGCGCGCTTGGCGCACTGATCGGCCTGGGCCTGGCGGCGCTGCTGCCGCAGTTCGGCATCGACCCGCGCATCGCGGCGCTGGTGGGCATGGCTGCGATCTTTGCCGGCGCCTCGCGCGCGCTGCTGACCGCGGTGGTGTTCGCATTCGAGACCACCGGCCAGCCAGCCGGCCTGTTGCCGCTGCTGGGCGGCTGCACCGCGGCCTACCTGATCTCGGCCCTGATGATGCGCAATACCATCATGACCGAGAAGATCGCCCGGCGCGGCGTGCGCGTGCCTTCCGAATACGCGGCCGACTATCTGGACCAGGTGGCGGCCGGCGACGCCTGCTCGCGCGGCGTGGTGACCCTGCGCACCACCCAGACCCTGGGCGAGGTGCGCAACTGGTTGAACGAGGGTTCGCCGGACTCGCAGCACCAAGGCTACCCCGTGGTCGACGAGAACAACCAGGTGCTGGGCGTGTTGACCCGGCGCAGCCTGCTCGATCCGCAGTGGTCGTATTCGCTGGCGCTGGGCGATCTGGTGACCCGGCCACCGATCATGGTCAAGGAAGATCACTCGTTGCGCGAGGCGGCCGACCACATGGTTGCCGAGCAGGTCGGGCGACTGATCGTCGTGAGCAAGGACGCGCCGCATCGCATGGTGGGCATCATCACCCGCGGCGACCTGCTGAGTGCGCACAAGCGCCGTTTGCAGGAGGCTCGGCAGGCCAGCCGGCACCTGCGCTTCGGCAGGAACGGCGTGCGCACGGTCTGAGCGACCGCCCAAGGAACACCCTCCCTCGGGAGGGTTTGGTGGGGTAGGGGTTTCGCCGGCTACGTGTGTCTCGCGGCAAGCCCAACGGCTCTCCCGCCTCCCCTTTGGAGGGCGGCGCTACATCGCCTTGTCGCCGACCAGCACGATGTCGGCGGCCCGCCGCGCAAACAGTCCGACCGTGACCACGCCCGGGATCTGGTTCAGCTCGGCCTCCAGCGACACCGGGTCGGTGATCTGCCAGCCGTGTACGTCGATCACCCAGTTGCCGTTGTCGGTCACCACGCCGTCGCGCCAGACGGGCTGGCCGCCGCGCTTGACGATCTCGCGGCCGACCAGGCTGCGCGCCATCGGAATCACCTCGATGGGCAGCGGGAAGCGGCCAAGCAGGTCCACGCGCTTGCCCGAATCGATGATGCACACGAATTGGGCACTGGCCTCGGCGATGATCTTCTCGCGGGTGAGCGCCGCGCCGCCGCCCTTGATCAGCCGCTTGTGCGGGTCGCACTCGTCGGCGCCGTCGACATAGAGCGAGAGCGGGCCGGTGCTGTTGAGGTCGAGCACCGGGATGCCGTGCCGTTTCAGTTGCGCGGTCGACTGCTCGGAGCTCGACACCGCGCCATGGATGCGGTGCTTGATGCCGGCCAGCGCGTCGATGAAGAAGGCCACGGTCGAGCCGGTGCCGACGCCCACGATGGCGCCATCCTCGACGTAGCGGATGGCAGCCTCGCCAGCGAGACGCTTTTCGTTGCTCATGGAAGTTTCCTTGGGGAGGGCCGCCCGCCGTCGGGCCGGTGATGGATGGGTAGCTATTCGAGCGCCAGGATGAACGCCCAGTCCTGCGCGCCCACCGGCATCACCGACAGCCGGTTGCCCTTGCGCACCAGCGCCATGTCGGCGAGTGCGGGCTGGTTCTTGAGCTCGTCCAGCGTGATCACGCGCTTGAGCTTGCGCACGTACTTGACCTCCACCAGCATCCAGCGCGGGTTGTCGCGCGAGCTGGCGGGATCGAAATACTTGCTCTTGGGATCGAACTGGCTCGGATCGGGATAGGCCTCGCTGGCCACCTCCGCGATGCCGGCAATGCCCGGCTCGGCGCAGTTGGAATGGTAGAAGAACACCTTGTCGCCCTTGCGCATGCCATCGCGCATGAAGTTGCGCGCCTGGTAGTTGCGCACGCCGTCCCAGGGCTCGCGCTTGCGCTGCTTGAGATCATCGATGGAGAAGGTGTCCGGCTCGGACTTCATCAGCCAGTGCGTGTAGGGCCGCTCGCTCATCAGTGGGCCTCCGGGTGGCAATCGATCAGCTCGCGGTCGGTGGCGACATAGTCCAGCGGCACGTCCCAGGGCTCGGCGCGGATGACCGGCAGTTCCTGGAAGTCGTATGCGATGCCCACCAGCAGCGGTTCGGTCGGACGCGCCTGGTCGTTCAGGAAGGCGAAGCTGCGGTCGTACCAGCCGCCGCCATAGCCAAGCCGATGGCCCTGGCGATCAAAGCCGAGCAGCGGCACGAGCACCAGGTCGAGCTGGAACGGCGCGAACCATTCGCGCGGCGCCACCGGCTCGGGGATGCCATAGCGGTTGGGCTCGACATTTTCGCCGGCCGACCAGGGGGCAAAGCGCAGTTCGCGGTCCTGACCCAGCACCGGCAGCAGGAAGCGCTGCCCGCGTGCGGCCAGCGGCGGGATCACCAGGTTGAGCGGCAGCTCGCCGTCGCAGGCCCAGTACCCGGCCACGCGTGCGTCTGTGTGGTACTCGGGAAGCTGTTCGAGGCTGTGCCTGAGGCCCTGCGCGGCGGCGATGCGTTGCGCCGGCGTCAGCGCGCGGCGGCGCGCGGCGAGATGCTCGCGCAGTTCGCGGCGTTGGGCGGTGGCGTCCACGGCGCATCTCCTGGAAGACGGCGCCACCGGCGCCGCTCGCGCCCGGCCGGCGTTGCAGCAACGTCGGCCAGGCGGGGAAAAGGGGTGGCGTCAACCACGATGCCGCTGCCCACCGAACGACCTTGATCCGCTTGGATCAGGTGGGAGGGCTACATGGCCTTAAAGGCTTTCCGCACGCGGCGGACATGCACAACAACCATGTGAAGCCGACCCGGGGCCGTATATAGGAACAAGGCAAATGTAGAGTGTGCTGGCGCACACCGCAGAAAACGCCGGGGACTATCTTACTTGCGCGTCGAGCGCCGCTTCAAGCTTGCGGCGCAATGCAGCGAGGCCGTCAGTCACGCTGCGATCAGCCCCGTCGTGCTGCTTGCGCAGGCCCAGGTATTCGTGGGTGACGCTGATCGCCGCCAGCACCGCCAGCCGGTCGAAACCCGGCGTACGTGCGTTGGCGCGAAGCTCGCGCATCTTCTGGTCGAGAAAGGTGGCCGCGGCGAGCAGGCCGTCGCGTTCCTCGGGGGCGCAGGCGATCAGGAATTCGCGGTCCAGCAGGCGCAGCGCGACCGGCTCGGAGGCAGAGGGAGGCGTGCTGCTCATCAGCCGTTGTTCTCGAGGGCTTTCAACCGTTGGATCATCGCCTCGACGCGCGTGCGTGCCTGGTCGTTGCGCGCCATCAGGCCCGCCCGTTCGTTGGCCAGCTGTTCCTGGCTGTGCCGCAGGCTGCGGTTTTCCTCCTGCAGCCGGCGCACGAGGTCCAGCAGGCGGTCCAGCTGCTGGTTCAGGGTGGCCAATTCCTGCTGGACGGGATCGGGCGTGCTCATGGTGTGAAATATAGCAAGCCTGCCGCGGGAAAAGGTGCGGCACGCCTACAAAGCCCGGGCCGATTAGACTGGGTGACCGATTACCGCGGAGAGCCCCCATGACTGCACCCGATATGCTCGGCTACGACGAGCTGGATGCCGCACTCGTGCGCATGCGCATCGGCGCGGATGCCAGCGAACTGCATGGCTCGCTCTGCGGTTACCTGGCCGGCGGCGGCGCGCTGGACAGGCAGCCGTTGCTGGCGGCGCTGGAGTTCGAGGGCGGCGAGGCGGTCGTGCCGGCGCCGCATGACCAGGCGCTGCTGGAGCGGCTGGCGACCCAGTCCCGCGGCGAGCTGGCCGACCCCGAACTCGGCTTCGAACCCTTGTTACCGGCGGACGACCGCCCGCTGGCCGAACGTGCCGAGGCGCTGGTGGAATGGTGCCGCGGTTTCCTTGGCGGCTTCGGCCTGGCCGGCGCGGGCGCACATGCGAAGTTGTCGGACGAGGCGCAGGAGATCCTGCGCGACCTCACCACCATCGCCAGCTCGGCGTTCGATTTCGGCGACGAGAGCGAGGACGAGGATGCGCTGATCGAGGTGCACGAGTTCGTGCGCATGGGCGCCATGCTGTTGTTCGCCGAATGCCACAGCGCCCAGCGCCCGGCGAACGATACGCTGCATTGAGCATCGCCGTCACCGAATTCGCGCGCCGTCGGCGCCAGCTGATGCGCATGGCCGGCGCCGACGCGGCGCTGCTGGTGGCTGCCGCGCCCGAGCGCATGCGCAACGCCGACGCGGCCTGGCCGTACCGGCAGGATTCGGACTTCCACTACCTCACCGGCTTTCCGGAAGCGGACGCCGTGCTGGCACTGCTCCCCGGGCGGGCGCACGGCGAGGCGGTGCTGTTCTGCCGTGAGCGCGATCCGGCGCACGAGCGCTGGCACGGCGAGGTGGCCGGGACCGAGCGCGCGGTCAGCCACTTCGGGCTGGACGATGCGTTCCCCATCGAGGATATCGACGACATCCTGCCCGGCATGATCGAGGGGCGCGCGCGGGTGTACTGCCACTTCGGGCGCGAACCGGATTTCGATGCACGACTGCTCGGCTGGATGCGGCGCCTGCGCCAGTTGCGCGGCGGTGGCGTGGTGCCGAAGGAGTTCGTGGCGCTGGGGCACCTGCTGCACGACCTCAGGCTCTACAAGTCGCGCGGCGAACTGAAGCTCATGCGCCAGGCCGCTGGCATTGCCGCCGAGGCGCACGTGGCGGCGATGGCGGCTGCGCGGCCGGGGCGCCAGGAGTACGAAGTCGAGGCGGAGCTGTTGCGGGTGATGCGCAGCCGCGGTGCGGTGCCGGCGTTTCCGCCGATCGTCGCCGGTGGCGTCAATGCATGCACCATGCATTACGTGGCCAACCGCGCGCCGCTCAAGGACGGCGACCTGCTGCTGATCGACGCCGGTGCCGAGGTGGACTGCTACGCCTCCGACATCACGCGCACCTTCCCCATCAACGGCCGCTGGTCACGCGAGCAGCGCGCGCTGTACGAAGTGGTACTGGCCGCGCAGCAGGCGGCGATCGACGAGGTCAAGCCAGGTCGCCCGTTCGACGCCGCGCACCACGCGGCGGTGCAGGTGATCGCCGAGGGCCTGTGCGCGCTGGGGTTGATCAAGGGCGCGGCCGATGCGGCGATCGAGAGCGGGGCGTACAAGACCTTCTTCCCCTCCAAGACGGGCCACTGGCTCGGGCTGGACGTGCACGACGTGGGCGACTACCGCGTCGATGGCCACGCGCGCCTGCTCGAGCCGGGCATGGTGGTCACGGTCGAACCGGGCATCTACGTGCCGCCCGACCTGCGCGGTGTAGCCGAGCGCTGGCGCGGCATCGGCGTTCGCATCGAGGACGACGTGGCGGTCAGCGCAGACGGCAACGTGGTGCTCACGGAGGCCGTGCCGAGAGAGCCGGAGGAGCTGATGCGGGTGCTGGAAGGGCGCTGAGCGCTCGCGCGCGAGCCGGTTCGTGCGAGTGAATGCCCGACGGGCCGTGAGCCCTGGCTTGCCAGGCCGCATCCGTCGCTCCCAACCCTTTCCCGAGGGAGAGGGTTCGCTCTGTGCAGACACACGCCCGTTCGCACTGTGTAGCCCGCAGGGGGGAAGTCGAAGCGCTGGACTCGAGACCCACGCCGGCTCTCCCCCTCCGGGAGAGGCTGCCGACAGGCGGGTGAGGGTCCGGGCGGCGCGCGGGGCCCGGACGCACCGAGCCATGTCCCGGGCGAGCGTTCCTGCGGCACCACGCCGCGCGGCAGCCTGTCGCGATGCCGCAGCCATCACGCCGCGCATGTCTATAGTCGACGACGCCCTTTCATCGGGAGTGAAGCATGCCGACTGCCGAGTTCCTCTCGCGCCTGCAGTTCGCGTGGGTGATGTCCTTCCACATCCTGTTTCCCGCCTTCACCATCGGCACGGCGGCATGGCTGGCGTTCATCGAGGGCGTGTGGCTGGTCAAGCGCACGGACCTATGGCGCGACCTGTATTTCTTCTGGCTGAAGATCTTCGCCGTCGCTTTCGGCATGGGCGTGGTGTCAGGCATCGTGATGAGCTTCCAGTTCGGCACCAACTGGGCCGGCTTCTCGATCGTCGCCGGCAACGTCGTCGGGCCGTTGCTCAACTACGAGGTGCTGACCGCGTTCTTCCTGGAGGCCACGTTCCTCGGCGTGATGCTGTTCGGCTGGAAAAAGGTCAGCGATGGCATGCATTTCCTGGCCACCTGCATAGTCTCGCTGGGCACGCTCTTGTCCTCGTTCTGGATCATGTCCGCCAACAGCTGGATGCAGACGCCGGCCGGCTACGAAATCCGCGATGGCGTGTTCTACCCGGCGGACTGGTGGCAGGTGATCTTCAACCCCTCGTTCCTGGTGCGGCTGCCGCACATGGTGCTGGCCGCGTTCATTTCGACCGCCATGGTGGTCGGCGGTGTGTCGGCCGTCTATCTGCTCAAGGGGCGCTTCGTCGACCGCGCCGGGGCGATGCTCAAGCTGGCGCTGGCGTTCCTGGGCGTAGTCATCCCGATCCAGATCGTGATCGGCGACATGGCTGGCCTGAAGGTGCGCGAGTACCAGCCGGCCAAGCTGGCCGCCATCGAGGCGCGCTGGGACACGGCGAGCAGCGTGCCGCTGGCGCTGTTCGCCTGGCCCGACGAACAAGCTGAAACCAATCGCTATGCGGTGGAGGTGCCGCACCTGGGCAGCCTGATCCTCACCCACTCGTGGGATGGCGAGGTCAAGGGCCTGAAGGATTTTCCGCGCGACGAGCGGCCGCCGGTCAAGATCCCGTTTTTCTCCTTTCGCGTCATGGTTGGCCTGGGCCTGATGATGCTGGCGCTGGCGTTGCTCGGCCTGTGGCGCTGGAGGCGCGGCAGCCTGTTGCGCGACCGCTGGTACCTCAAGGCGTGGGTGGTGATGATCCCTTCCGGCTTCGTCGCGCTGCTCACCGGCTGGTGGGTGGCCGAGGTCGGCCGCCAGCCTTGGGTGGTGCAGGGCCTGATGCGTACCTCGCAGGCCGCCACGGTGCTGCCTGCGTCCAGCGTGCTGGCCTCGCTGATCACCTTCGTGGTGGTCTACCTCGGCATTTTCGGCGCGGGCATCTGGTACCTGTTCAAGCTGTTCCGCGACGGTCCGCTGCCGGCGCCGCAGCGCGGGCAGCCGGCCACGCCGGTGCACGGCAGCCACCACCGCACGCCGGCGCGTCCGCTGTCCGCGCCCGACGACCCGATGGGAGACTGACGATGGACTGGGCGACCGTGCTCCCCGTGGTGTGGTTCTTCATCATCGGCTTCGCGGTGATGATGTACGTGTTGCTGGACGGCTTCGTGCTCGGGCTGGGCATCCTGCTGCCGTTCGCCGACGACGAAGACCAGCGCGACCACATGATGAACACCGCCGCGCCGATCTGGGACGGCAACGAGACCTGGCTGGTGCTCGGCGGCGCCGGTCTGATGGCGACCTTTCCCAAGGCCTACGCGATCGTGTTGTCGGCGCTGTACCTGCCGATCCTGGCGATGCTGATCGCGCTGATCTTCCGCGGCGTAGCGTTCGAGTTCCGTTTCAAGGCACATACCTCGCGCTGGCTGTGGGGCGTGGCCTTCAGCGTGGGCTCGGTGGTGACCGCCTTCGCGCAGGGGCTGATCCTGGGTGCACTGGTCGAGGGCATGCCGCTGACCGGCGGCAAGTATGTGCAGGGCGCGTTTGGCTGGTTCAGTCCGTTCGCGGTGATGACCGGGGTGGCGGTGGTGTTCGGCTACGCCTTGCTGGGCGCCACCTGGTTGATTCTCAAGACCGACGGTCGGCTGCAGCGGATCGCGTTCGACCTCACCCGGCCGCTGATGCTGGCGGTGATCGGCTTCATGCTGATGGTCAGCGCGTGGTTGCCGTTCCTGGATTCGCAACTGATGGAACGCTGGTTCACTGGCGCACACATCCTGTGGTTGTCGCCGGTGCCGGTCCTGACGGTGCTCAACGCGGTCCTGTTGTGGCGGGCGGTGCTGAAGAACCGCGAGGTGCAGCCTTTCGTGCTGGCGCTGTGTTTCTTCGCGCTCGGCTTCATCGGGTTGGTGGTGGGCATGTGGCCGAACATCGTGCCGCCCAGCATGAGCATCTGGGAGGCCGCCTCGCCACCGTCGTCACAAGGCTTCGTGCTGGTGGGAGCGGCGTTCCTGATCCCGGCAGTGCTCGCCTACACGGTCTACTCGTACCGTGTCTTCCGGGGCAAGGTGCTGGCTGGCGAGGGCTACCACTGAGCGCGCACCGCTCTTCGTGGGAGCCGCTAGCAGACGATGCCTTTTTCGGACGTGCAAGCAAAGGCATCGCCCACTAGCGGGCCTTGGGCGGTCAGAGGAGGGCGAAGGCGTCGCGGGTGAGATTTTCCGGCTCGCCGTCGGTGCACACCACGTCGTCTTCGATACGGATGCCGCCGTACGGCCGGAACGCATCGACGCGGGCCCAGTCGACATCCTTCGCCGCCGGGTTGGCGCGCAACTCGTCCAGCAGCATGTCGATGAAGTACAGGCCCGGCTCGATGGTCACCACCATGCCGGCCTCGAGCACGCGGGTCATGCGCAGGAACGGGTGGCCTTCCGGACGCGGGATGCTGCCGCCGCGCTCGTTCTGCTGGAAGCCGGCCACGTCGTGCACCGCCAGGCCGATCGGGTGGCCCAGGCCGTGCGGGAAGAACGCCGAGGTCACGCCGCTGGCGACCGCTGCCTCGGCGTCCATGCGGATGATGCCGTGCTCGCGCAGCACGCCGGCCACCAGGTGGTGGGCGTGGATGTGCAGCTCGGGATAGCTCTGGCCGGCGCGCACCTTCGAGGCCAGCTCGCGCTGGGCGACGTCCATGCTGTCGATCAGTGCCTGGAACTCGCCCGCGCCGGCGGCCGCGTAGGAGCGGGTGATGTCGCTGGCGTATCCGGCGCAACTGGCGCCCGCGTCGATCAGGAACGAGCGATGCACGGACGGCGGCTGCCGGTCGAAGTGGGTGTAGTGCAGCACCGCCCCGTGCTCGTTCAGGCCCACGATGCTCGAGTACGGAAGTTCGGCGTCGATCTGCCGTGCGGCGGCAAGGTAGGCCAGGTGGATGCCGAACTCGCTCTCGCCGTTGCGGAACGCCGCCTCGGCCGCGTGGTGCGCGCGCGTGCCGATGCGGCTGGCCTCGCGCATCAGCGCCAGCTCGTAGGGCGTCTTGTAGCTGCGGTGCCAGTGCAGGTAGTTCATCACCGGCTCGGGGTTGTTTGCCTCCACGCCGGCGATGGGCGGGCAGGCCGGTCCGATGACGGCGTTGCGGCCCTGCTTCGGCAGCGCCGCGATGGCGTCGGCGTCGCTGCGCACGACCTGGATGTCGAACTGGTCGACCCAGTAACCGCTCGGGGCGGCCGGCACCACGTGCCAGTAGTCGCGCGGTTGCACGAACACCAGTGTCGGCTTGGCGCCCGGTTCGTACACGATCCAGCTGCCCGGCGCGTCGGTCAGCGGCAGCCAGTGGCGGAAATGCGGATTGGAGACAAACGGGAAGTCCTGGTCGTCCAGGAACTTGTTCAGCGGCTTGCCCGCGGCGATCAGCATCCGGTCGAAGCCGCCCAGCGCGAGCGCCTTGTCCGCGCGTTCGCGCAGGGTGGCCAGGTGCTGGGCGTAGAGCGGGGCGAGGTTCTCGGTCATGCGGCGTCCTTCATCGGGCGGCGGGCGCGAAGGCGGTCCCGCCGGTGGGGAGACTGCCCATGATCGCGCGGTGGGCCGCCGAGGGCCACCCTGGGAGGAAACTCAGCCGGGCATGTCCAGCCAGCGCTGCAGCTGCGCCGATTCCAGGTCGCCGATGGCGATGATGCGGTAGCCGGCCCACACCTGCCCGGGCGTGGCCGCTTCCTCGTGCCACTGCTCCTGCACGCCCACTTCGATCGTCGGCGTCGTATCCGACAGCCCCGGCAACGGGAGCCGCAACTGGTAGATCGCCTCGTTGCGCGGCGGCTCGCTGCCGATCAGCAGCATGCCGCTGGCGGACAGGTTGCCGAGCTGGCCCATGCGCCGGCCGCTGATCGCATCGACCACTTCGGCGGCGATGTTGACCGGCTTGCGATGGGCTCGGCGGCTTTCCTGCGGATTGGGCGTCACGAACGGGCTCCTGGGATCGGGGTGGCCTGGCGCAGGCTGTCGGTCAGCGCGCGCCAGGCACGGTCCAAGTCACTCTCGTTAACGGCCGGCACCTCGCGAACTTTACCCGTGGCGATCGCCTGGTCGAGATCGGCCAGCGTCACCTCCTCGGCGCGCTGCCCCTGGCGCGTCACGAACAGGCCGCGCGCGGCGCGCGGCGAATACCAGGCGAGCTTGCGCCGGACCCGGCTCCCGTCGGCCTGGGCGAATTCGAACCAGCCGCCGGTGTGCCGGCTCAGCCGCTGATGCAGTCGCAGCGCCTCGGCGGAGGGCACCGCTGGCGCCGGGGTCGTTTCGGCCGCTTCGGCAGGTCCGCGCCGCTGTTTCAGGCGCATCGCCAGCCCGGTCAGCCCCGCGGTGTCGCTTTCCTGCATGACGGCGCCCGCGCCGATCAGGCGCTGGGCGATCTCGGCGGCTTCTTCGCCGTGCATGCCGATCTGCTGCAGTCCGGCGACCACCTCGGCCTGCAGGGTATCCAGGTTGCCGGGGGGCAGGCGGCCGAGCAGCTGGTCGGTGATCACCAGCCGGCGGGCGAAGGTTTCGCTCTGCTCGCCGTGGCGCAGCAGGGTCAGCGCCAGCACGTCCGCCCAGGCGTGTTCGAGCAGCGCACGCAGCGCAGCGCGCGGCGGCGCCTTGGCGAGCAGCCCGGCAAGCAGTTCGGCGGCGCGCTGGCGCGCCTGTTCGAGCCGCTCGCGGCCCTGCATGGCCTCGACGTGCCGGCGCTCGGTGACCTGCGCCTTGCGCTGCTGCTGGGCCACCTGGCGTTCGATTTCGGCTGCAAGGTCCGCATGCAGCGCGGCCGTGGGCGGTTCGCGGTCGAGCCGTTCGAGCAGTTGTTCCAGCGGCGCAAGCAGGCCGCTGTCGTTTCCTTCCAGCCAGTCGCGGGACACCTCGATCAACTGGTCGAGCAATTGGCGCGCAGGCTGTTCACGACGCTCGAAAAAGCTCTCGTCTGCCAGGGCGGCGCGCAGCATGGGCAACTGCACGCGGTCGAGCAGGCCGTGGGCGGGGGTCGGCGGCGGGAGCTGGCGTCGCAGCGTGTCGAACAGCCGCGCGACCAGTTCCAGCGTGTCGTCGGCGTCCGGGCCAGGCTGGATGGGAACCGCGTCGAGCGGCTGCCCGGCATTGAGCTGGTCGACCAGCGCCTCGCGCAGGCGTGCAGGGCGCCGGAGCATGTCCGCGTCCACGCGCCGGCGCGACAGCGCGGCGAGCGCGGCATCCAGCTCGCTTGCGCTGGCGAAACGCGCGTGGTCGGACACCGGCCGTGGGCCACGTTGGCGGGTCAGCAGTTCACGCAGGCCGGAGGACCTCGGCGGGGCGTCGGGCGTGGCGGAAACCGGAGCGGGTGCCGCCGGCAGTGGCCGCGGCCGGCGGGGCGGCCGTGGCGCGCGGGGCAGCGGGAACGGCCGCAACCTCGGCAGGATGCCGGCGGCCGCCAGATGGTTGTTGACCACCTCGTGCAGCGGGGTCAGGCCCTGGATCAGCTTGCCCTCCACGGCCTGCAGCAACAGCAGGTGATGCTCGGCCGGCAGCCCGAGCGCCGCGCTGGAATCGCGGAATGCCTTGGCCATTGCCTGCGGGCCCAGCGGCATCGCCTCGCTTTCCAGTGGTGGCGTGCCGATCAGCACCGCGAGGCGGTAGCTCAGCTCCACCAGCAGCGGACCGCCGCGGGCGGCGCTGCGGGCGACCAGCTGGTCCAGCGCGGCAGTCATCTCGTGCTCGATCGGGTCGAGCAGGCTCAGGGTCAGGCGGGCAGGCTGCGCCTTCGTCTCGGCCGGCTGCGTGCCCAGTTCCAGCAGCGCGTGGTCGATGCCGTCGATGAAACGCTGCTCGAACGCACGGCGCTCCTGCACCAGGCGCTGGCGGGTGGCCTGGTAGCGCTGCTGTTCGACATGGCTGCGGGTGCTGGCGGCCTGCTCGTGCAGGGCGCGGTCGAAATCCGCCAGGCACAGCCTCAGCGGCTCGGACAGCCACTCGCGGCAGAGCTGGCGGATCTCGTCGACCAGGCGGCGCGTCTTCGCCGGCCAGTGCGCCGGTGGGGCGACTGTGCTCGAGCGCGACCGGTCCGGTTGTTCGACATCCATGGGAAGCCTTGCCCTACACGATGTCTGCGAGTCTATGCCGATGACGCAGGCGCGTCACGGTGGCCGGTTCAGGCGCGCTGCAGCCAGTGGGCGAGGGTCAGTGCGTCTTCCGGGGCGATCGCGATGATCCGGTAGCCGACCCACATCTGGCCGGCGTTGGCGGCCTGGTGCCACTGCTCCTGCAGGCCGATTTCGATCGCGGCGACGCTGCCCTGGCGTGCGTCGGCCAGTGGCAGGCGCGCCTGGAACACCGCCTCGCTGCGCGGGCGCGCGGGGGAGATCAGCAGGACGCCGCTGGCCGACAGGTTGCACAGGTGACCCAGCGGCCGGGCGCTGATGGTGTCGGTGACCAGTGGCGTGGCGGCCGCGCGCTTGCGCGGCGCGCGGCGCTGGTCGAACGAAATGACCTGGGCGGTCATGCGCGGGCGGTCGGGCGCTGCAGGCTGCCGGTGAGCGCGCGCCAGGCGCGGTCGAACAGGCCATCACGTGGCGCCACCTGTTCGCGGACCCGGCCGGCGGCGATGGCCGAGGCCAGCTCGCGCAGATTCATCTCCGCCACCCGCTGGCCGCGCCGGTTGACGAACAGCGTGTTGCCCGACAGCGGTGAGAACCAGGCCAGCTTGCGCCGTTCGACGGCGCCGGTGTGCGTGTCGATGAACTCGAACCAGCTGCCGAAGGGAAGCTGCCGCAGGCGGTTGTGGATGCGCGCTTCCTGCGGGCCGAGCGGGGGTTCGGGGGGCTGTTGCGGCGTGGCCGGGCGCGCTTCCTGGCCGCGCTGCTCGCCCAGTCGCTGGCGTTGCTTCAGGCGCAGGGCGAGGTCGGTCGCGCTGGGCGGCTCGGCGGCCAGCGCATAGGCGGCCAGCGCGGGCATGTCGGCGACGGCGGGCGCCGCTGCCGGGATCGGTGCGCCGCCCGGTTCGGCCGACCTGGGAGGTTCGCCACTGCCGATCAGGCGCTGGGCCACCTGCTCGGCCTCCTCGGCCTGCATGCCGATCTGCTGCAGGTGATCTTCCACCGCCAGGCGCAGGCGCAGCGGGTCTTCCACCGGCGCGCGGCCGAGCAGCTGGTCGGTCAGCCGCAACCGTTCGGCGAAGGCCTCGCTGTCCTCGCCGTGACGCAGCAGGGCGAGCGCCAGCACGTCGGACCAGGCGCGGTCGAGCAGGGCGCGCAGCAGGCCACGCGGCGTGGTTTCGGCAAAGCGCGCCGCCAGCACCTCGGCCGCACGCTCGCGCGCCTGGTGCAGGCGTTCGCGGCCCTGCATGGCCTCGACCTGGCGCCGTTCGGTCACCTGCGCCTTGCGGCTGAGCTGGGCCAGGTGGTGGCGGATGTCCGCCAGCAGGCTGGTGTACAGGCCGGCGCTGGGCGCCTCGCGCTGCGCGCGGGCGACCAGCCGGCTGAGCTGCGTGGCCAGGTCCGGGTCGATGTCCTTGCCGTCGCCCCAGTCGTTGGTCGCCTCGGCGAGGGTGCCGAGCAGGTGGCGGGCCGGGTGCTCGGCCTGCTCGAAAAAGTCACGATCGCTCATCGCCACGCGCAGGATCGGCACCTGCAGGTCGCCGAGCAGGGCGGACGCGCCGGGTCCGGGGTGCAGTTGCTGGCCAAGCTGTTCGAACAGCCGCGCGACCAGCTCGACCGTGTCGTCCTGCTCCGGGCTCAGACCCGTGCGGGCCGCGCCGGCGGGTTTGCCTGCGTTGAGGTGGGTCAGCAACTCCTCGCGCAGGCGCTGGGCGCTGCGCAGTTCGCGGCTGGCGCGGTCGGTGACCTGCACCAGATGCTGCTGCAGCGCGCCGAGGGCGACCTCCAGTTCGGTGGCGCTGGCAGCGTGGCCGTTGACCACGCGTGCTTCGGCGGCGCGCTGGCGCGACAGCAGTTCGCGCAGGTTCTCCAGCACGGCGATCGGCTCGTGGCCGGCGGCCGGCGCCGGCCTGGCCGGCTCGTTGGTGGGTGCCGGAGCCTTCATCGACGGCGGCGCCGGTGGCGCGTTGGCCGGCCGTGCGCCGGCGAAGGCGCGCAGGTGGGGCAGGATGCCGGCGGCCAGCAGGTGCGCGTTCGCCGCTTCGTAGAGGGCGGGGAGCATGGGCGCCAACTTGCGCTCCAGCGCCTGCACCACCAGCACCTGGTGGTCCGCCGGCAGGTCCAGTGCCGGAATGGCCTGGCGCACTGCGGCCGACAGGCTCTGCGGCGAGGCGGGCAGCGCCTCGCCTTCCAGCGGCGGTGCGCCGACCAGCACGGCCATGCGGTAGGAAAGCTCGGCCAGCACCGGGCCGGTATGGGCCTCGCCGCGGGACGTCAACTGTTCCAGTGCCGCGTTGAGTTCGTGCTCGTCACGCCCAAGCAGGCTCAGCGAGGCGATCGGTGCGGGCCCGTCGGCGTTTTCCCGCACCTCGCCCAGTCGCGCGAAGCTGCCGCCGAGGTGTTCGGTGACCTGCCGCAGGAAGGCGGCGCGATGGCAGCGGATCATCGCCCGGCTGTCGAAGCAGCGTTGCTGTTCGAGATGCCCACGCGAGCGTTCTGCCAGCTGGTAAAGGGTGTCGTCGACGGCATCGAGCGCTTCGCCCAGGGCCGGCGCCAGGCGCGTGTTGCACAGCCCGCGCAATTCGGTCACCAGGCGTTGGACACGCACTGGCAGATGCTGCAGGGTGGCCGGACCGTCCAATCCGGGCAGGGCCGCTGGGTGCTGCCTTTGCTCGACATCCATGACGCGGTTCTCGGATTTTTGACGTTTGGTAGTGTATGCGCCCGAATCCCGGTCCGCCATAGGCCGGAATGCGCGCCGATCAGCCCAGGAACAGCTCGATCAGGTCGTTCAGGAAGCGCTGGCCGAGCGGGGAGGGTTGCAGCCGTCCCGGCGCATCCTGCAGCCAGCCGCGGGCGCGGGCCTGGTCCAGGGCGGGTGCGACGCGTTCCAGGGGAAGCCCGGTCCGCTGGGTGAAGGCGTCCAGCGGCACGCCCTGGTAAAGGCGCAGGGCGTTGAGCATGTACTCGAACGGCAGTTCGGCCGGATCGACCGGGCCGGCGCCCCCGATGCGTGCGGGTCCGCCGGCGGCTTCCAGGTAGGTGCGCGGGTGGCGGCTCTTCCAGCGCCTCAGCACGGTGCCCGCGGCAGCGTCGGTGAGCTTGCCGTGCGCGCCGGCGCCAATGCCCAGGTAGTCGCCGAATTCCCAGTAGTTGAGGTTATGCCGGCATCGTCGGCCGGGCCGCGCATAGGCGGACACCTCGTACTGGCCGTAGCCGGCCTCGGCCAGGCGCGCTTCGCAGGCCTCCTGCATGGCCCAGGCCGCATCGTCGTCGGGCAGCGGCGGCGGGCTGGCGGCAAAGGCGGTGTTGGGTTCGAGCGTGAGCTGGTAGTGGGAAACGTGGGTCGGTGCGAGCGCGAGCGCACGCTCGACGTCGGCCAGCGCGCCTTCGAGCGACTGCTGCGGCAACGCGTACATCAGGTCGAGGTTGAGGTTGGCGTAGCCCGCGTCCTGCGCCGACTTCACCGCCGCTTCGGCTTCGGCCGCGGAATGGATGCGGCCCAGACGCGCGAGCTTGTCGTCGTCGAAGCTCTGGATACCGAAGGAGAGCCGGTTCACCCCGGCGGCCAGGTAGCCGTCGAAGCGGCCGTGTTCGACCGTGCCGGGGTTGGTCTCCAGCGTGATCTCGCAGTCGTCCACGAACGGCAATCGCGCGCGTGCGCCGTCCAGGAAGCGGGCAATGTGCTCGGGTGCGAACAGGCTGGGCGTGCCGCCGCCGAAGAACACGCTGACAACCGGACGGCCTTCGCCGGCCGCGCCGAAGTCGGCCAGGTCGGCGTGCAGGTCCGCCAGCAAGGTATCGACGTAGGCGGCGTACGGTGGCGGCTCGCCGCGCACGCCGTGCGAGTTGAAGTCGCAGTACGGGCACTTCTTCACGCACCAGGGCATGTGCACGTAAAGCGCCAGCGGCGGCGCGATCAACGGCATGGCTAGTGCGGGGCGCCCAGCCGGGCGTGCAGCTTCGCCAGCGCCTGGGCACGGTGGCTCAGGCGGTTCTTCAGCGCCGGCTCGAGTTCCGCCGCCGACACCGTCTGGCCGTCCGGAAGGAACAACGGGTCATAGCCGAAGCCAAGGTTCCCGCGCTCCGCCTCCAGCACGCGGCCGTGCCAGCGGCCCTCCGCGATCAGCGGGGCCGGGTCGTCGGCGTGGCGCAGCAGCACCAGCACACAGATGAAGAAAGCGCCGCGGCGTTCGGCCGGTACGCCTTCGAGCGCGTGCAGCAGCTTGGCGCGGTTGGCGGCCGCGTCCCCATGGCTGCCGGCGTAGCGGGCCGAGTACAGCCCCGGGGCGCCGTCCAGGTGCTCCACGCACAGGCCCGAGTCGTCGGCCAGCGCCGGCAGGCGGGTGATGCGCGCGGCATGGCGCGCCTTCAGCAACGCATTCTCGACGAAGGTGGTGCCGGTTTCCTCGATGTCGAGCACGCCCAGGCTGCCCTGGGTGACGATCTCGAAGCCGCTCCCGGCGAGCAGGTGCTCGAACTCGGCGAGCTTGCCGTGGTTGCCGCTGGCCAGCACCAGACGCCGCATGGATCAGCCCTCCGCCAGCGCGGCGCGCTGCGCAGCGACGAGTTCGGCGATGCCCTTTTCGGCCAGCGCCAGCATGGCGTCCATTTCTTCGCGGCGGAACGCGTGGCCTTCGGCCGTACCCTGCACCTCGATGAAGCCGCCGCCGTCGTTCATCACGACGTTCATGTCGGTATCGCAGGCCGAGTCCTCGGCGTAATCGAGATCCAGCACCGGCACGCCCTGGTAGACGCCGACCGACACGGCCGCGACCGCGCCGATGATCGGGCTGCGCTTGAGGTTCTCGCGCTTCATCAGGAAGTTGACCGCGTCGACCAGCGCCACGTAGGCGCCGGTGATCGCCGCAGTGCGGGTGCCGCCGTCGGCCTGGATCACGTCGCAGTCGAGCGTGATCACGCGCTCTCCCAGCGCCTGGCGGTTGACGCAGGCGCGCAGGCTGCGGCCGATCAGCCGCTGGATCTCCAGTGTGCGCCCGCCCTGCGCGCCGCGTGCGGCCTCGCGCTGGGTGCGCGTGCCGGTGGCGCGCGGCAGCATGCCGTATTCGGCGGTGACCCAGCCCTCGCCCTTGCCGCGCAGCCACGGCGGCACGCGGTCCTCGATGCTGGCGGTGCACAGCACGCGGGTGTCGCCGAAGCTCACCAGCACCGAACCCTCGGCGTGGCGGGTGTAGCGGCGTTGCAGCGTCACCGGACGCAGCTGGTCGCTGGCGCGGCCGCTCGGGCGGGTCATGGTCATGCGGGGGCCTGGATTGGGCAAGGCGGGAGGCGAGAGTTTACCATTGCGGCTTTCCACCCGACCGCAAGGGCTCGACGCATGATCCGCAGCATGACGGCCTACGCCAGCGCCGAAACCTCCGGCCCTGCCGGCACGCTCAGCTGCGAGCTGCGCACCGTCAACCACCGCTACCTGGAGCTGAGCCCGCGCCTGCCCGAGGAACTGCGCGGCTTCGAGTCGGCATTGCGCGAGCGCGTGGCGGCGCGGCTGTCGCGGGGCAAGGTGGATCTCACCGTGCGCCTGCGCGGTGGCGAGGCGCGGGGCGAGTCGCTGGAAGTGGACGAGGTGACGCTCGGTCGCCTGGCCAACCTGAACCGCGAACTGGCGGGGCGCTTTCCCGGCATGCAGGTGCAGCTGACCGAGCTGCTGCGCTTCCCCGGCGTCCTGCGCCAGTCCGAGGTGGATTCGGACGCCCAGCAAGCGGCCCTGTTCGAGGTCCTCGACCGTGCGCTGGACGCGCTCAGCGCCACCCGCGAGCGCGAGGGCGCCCAGTTGGAGGCGATCCTGCGCGACAAGCTCGACGCGATCGAGAAGATCGTCGGCCAGGTACGCCAGTGGATGCCGGAGATCCGCACCGCCTTGCGGGCGCGCCTGGAAGCGCGACTGGCCGACCTCAAGCAGCCGGCCGACCCCGGTCGCCTGGAACAGGAACTGGTGCTGCAGGTCACCCGCAGCGACGTCGACGAGGAGCTCGACCGCCTGGCCACCCATGTCGCCGAAACCCGTCGCGTGCTGGGCCTGAAGGAGCCGGTCGGCCGGCGTCTGGACTTCCTGATGCAGGAGTTCAACCGCGAAGCCAACACGCTCGGCTCCAAATCGGTCGATGCGCGTTCGACCAACGCCGCGGTGGAGCTCAAGGTGCTGATCGAGCAGATGCGCGAGCAGGTGCAGAACATCGAATGAGCGCCACGCAGCCCGGAACCCTGTTCATCGTTGCCGCCCCCTCGGGCGCGGGCAAATCCACGCTCGTCAACGCGCTGCTGGAACGCGAGCCGACCATCTCGCTGTCGATCTCGCACACCACGCGGCCGCCGCGGGTGGGCGAGGAGTACGGGCGCCATTACTACTTCGTCGAGCGCGCGGAGTTCGAACGGCAGATTGCGGCCGGGACGTTCCTCGAGCATGCCGAGGTGCACGGCAACTTCTATGGCACCTCGCTGGCGACGGTGCAGGACCTGCTCGACCAGGGGCGCGACGTCTTGCTGGAGATCGACTGGCAGGGCGCCGCGCAGATCCGTCGCGCGAAGCCCGATTGCGTGAGCGTGTTCATCCTGCCGCCCTCGCGCACCGAACTGGAGCGGCGCCTGCGCGGGCGCGGGTCGGACGCGCCGGAAGTGATCGAGCGACGCCTGCACAACTCGCGCGAGGAGATCGCCCATGCGCACGAGTTCGATTACATCGTGGTCAACGACGGCTTCGACGAAGCGCTGGGCGACCTGCAGGCGATCGTGCGGGCGGTGCGGCATCGCGGCGAGCTGCAGTGGAAGCGGCACGAGGCGCTGATTGCCGAGCTGCTTGCCTGACCTGAAGCTCCCCTCTGGCTCCGGGAGGGCGTGGGAGGGTGAGGATTCGGGCGGCCTGTCGATCCATGGTCGCCACGGTCACTATCCCCGCGAGCCCGTCCCTCGCCCCGGCCCGGGGAGAGGGAGCAAAGGCTGCGGCTTGGCCTGCCTTCACCGCTCGGCTACCTTTAGCCGCTTATGACCGCCCCCGCCGCTCCCTCCGAACCGCTGGTGCGCATCCGTGGCCTGACCACGGTGCTCAACGGCAAGACCATTTTCGATGCGCTGGACATGGACATCCCGCGCGGCAGGGTGACGGCCATCATGGGACCCAGCGGCACCGGGAAAACCACGTTGCTCAAGCACATCACCGGGCAGATGCGCGGCGACGCCGGGCAGGTGATCGTCGACGGCCAGAACGTGCCGGAGCTGTCGCGTGAGAAGCTTTTCGGGTTGCGCGAGAAGATCGGCTACCTGTTCCAGAACTCGGCCCTGTTGACCGATTTCGATGTGTTCGAGAACGTCGCCTTCCCGCTGCGCCAGCATACGAAGCTGCCCGAGGTGCTGATCCGCAACATCGTGCTGACGAAGCTGCAGGCGGTGGGCCTGCGCGGCGCGGCCGGCCTGATGCCGGCCGAGCTCTCCGGCGGCATGTCGCGGCGCGTGGCGCTGGCGCGGGCGATCGTGTTCGACCCGATGCTCATCCTTTACGACGAGCCGTTCGTCGGCCTTGACCCGATCGCGTTGAGCCAGGTGCTCAAGCTGATCCGCACGCTGAACGAAACACTCGGCATCACGAGCGTGCTGGTGGCGCACGAACTGGAGGCAATCAAGCAGGTCGCAGACCTGGTCTACCTGATCGCCAACGGCAAGGTCGTCGCGCAAGGCGATCCGAAGACCATCGCCGACGACGGCTCGCCCTGGACGCGGCAGTTCTTCGGTGGCGACATCGATGGCCCGGTGCCATTCCAGTATCCGGCCGGCGACTACGCGCAGGCCCTCGGTCTGGCAGGAACCAAGGCATGAACGCGCAGTCGCAACGTAATGTCATCACCAACGCGCTGGCACAGATCGGCGAGGCCGGCCTGTTCCTGCTGACTCTGCTGGCGGCAGTCCCGCGCAGCCTGCGCTACACACGCGAGACGGTGCGCCAGCTGTGGTTCGTCGGCGCCATGAGCCTGACCATCATCACCGTCTGCGGCTTGTTCGTGGGCATGGTGCTGGGGCTGCAGCTGTACTACGTACTGTCGATCTTCGGTGGCACCGCGGCAAGCGGCACGGTGGTGGCGATCGCGATCTACCGCGAGCTTGGTCCTGTCCTCACCGCGCTCCTGTTCGCCGGTCGCGCCGGCACGTCGATCACGGCCGAGATCGGCCTGATGCGCGCCACCGACCAGCTCGCCGCCATGGAGATGATGGCGGTCGATCCGATCGCCTACGTAGCGGTGCCGCGCTACCTCGCCGGCCTGATCGCGATGCCGTTGCTGTGCGCGGTGTTCTGCGCGCTGGGCATCTTTGGCGGCCACCTGGTGGGCGTGACCTGGCTGGGCATCGACAACGGCACCTTCTGGTCGAACATGACCGCCACCGTCGACGTCTGGAAGGACGTGGTCAACGGCATCCTGGTCAAGAGCCTGGCGTTCGGTGGCGTCGTTTCGCTTATCGCCGTCTACCAGGGCTACACCACGCCGCCGACCAGCGAAGGCGTGGCCTATGCCACCACCCGTACCGTGGTCGCCTCGTCCATCGCGATCCTCGCGCTGGACTTCGTGCTGACCGCATTCCTGATGTGATTCCTCGAGGACCTGAGCCGTGAGCCAGAGACATTCCTACGCCGTGGGCACCGGCCTGTTCATCGTGCTCGGTTTCGCCGCGCTGGCGTACCTGGCGACGCAGACCACCTCGGTCGCCAACACCCACCAGGGCGCCAGCTACAGCGTCCAGGCCCGCTTTGCCAACATCGGTCAGCTCAAGGAGCGCGCGCCGGTGAAGATCGCGGGCGTGCGCGTCGGCCAAGTCAGCTCCATCGTGCTCGATCCCAAGCAGGAAGTGGCCGATGTGACCTTGTCCATCGACCAGGGCTACAGCCACATTCCGGACGATTCGATCGCCACGATCTTCACCAGCGGCCTGCTCGGCGACCAGTACGTGGGCATCCAGTACGGCAGTTCGAAGAAGGACCTCGCCGACGGCGGCACGCTGGCGCGCACCAAGCCCGCGCAGCAGCTGGAGGAAATGCTCGGCAAGTTCTTCGGCGCCGGCGGCGTGGCCGACAACCTGGGCGGCAGCTACACGGTGAAGGCGCGCTTCAGCAACGTCGGCGCGCTCTCGGTCGGCGCCCCGGTGAAGATGGCCGGCGTGGCGATCGGCAGCGTGGCCGCCGTGCATGCCGACCCGGTCAAGCTGGACGCGGAAGTGGAGCTGTCGATCGACAGGAAATACGACCAGATCCCCGACGATTCGGCCGCCGCGGTGTTCACCAGCGGTTTGATCGGCACCCAGTACGTTGCGATCCAGCCGGGCGGCTCGCCCGAGTTCCTGAAGAACGGCGACGAAATGGTGCTGACCCAGTCGGCCATGCAACTGGAAGACCTGATCGGCAAATTCCTGGTCAACGGCTCGCCCGCCGAAAAGAAGGACGCCGCCAACGAATCCCCCGCCGGCAAGCAGTGAGCCGGTTCCCCACAAGGAGTTTCCCCATGTTGCGCACTCTGGCTTTCGCCATGGCCATCGCGTTCGGTACCGTGGCCGCCTCGCCCGTACTGGCCCAGGATGCGGCCGCCCAGGCGCCGGCGTCCCGGCAGACCCCTGAGCAGGTGGTGCAGGAGATCGCCCGCCAGCTGGACACCACCATCGCCGGGCACCGCGATGAGCTGAAGAACGACAAGGAAAAGTTGATCTCGGTGATCGACGACGTCTTCCTGCCGCACTTCGACATCGACTACGCCTCGATCCTGGTACTCGGCCGCCATGCCCGCGAGGCCACGCCCGAGCAGCGCGAGCGCTTCGCCAAGGCGTTCTACAACTCGATCACCCACCGCTATGCGGAAGGCCTGCTCAACTACACCAAGGGCGCCGTGCAGGTGTTGCCTTTCAGCGGCGACCTCAACGAAAAGCGCACCGTGGTGCGCACGCAGGTGGTGCTGGACGATGGCAAGAAGCTCTCGGTCGACTACGCCTTCCGCAAGAGCAAGGAAGGCGACTGGAAGGCCTACGACGTCATCATCGAAGGCATCTCCTATGTCACCAATTACCGCAACCAGGTCGACGCGGAGATCCGCAAGGTCGGCATCGAGAAGCTGATCGCCAACCTGGAGAACCAGGGCGAGAAGGCGCTCGAGTCGATGGACAAGGAAAGCAAGGCCTCGTGAGCGCGGCGGCTTTCGATCTGCACCGCGGAACGCCGGGCACGCTCGGCGTCAGCGGCGTGCTCAGCTTCGACACCGCCGCCGCGGCCCTGGACGCGATCGGAAAGGCGCTGGGAGACGCAACCGTGTCCCGCCTGGACCTTGCCGGCGTCCAGCGCAGCGACAGCGCGGGACTGGCATGCGTGCTCGCCGCGCAGGCCGAAGCCCGGCGACGGGGTCGTGCGCTGGTCGTGGACAACATGCCTGCGGGCATGCGTGCGCTGGCCCAGGTCTGCGAGGTGGCCGACCTGGTCGGCTGAGACGGCGCGATGCACGAACAAGAAAAAGGGGCCGCAAGGCCCCTTTTCTCGTAGGGTGGGCTTTCAGCCCGCGTTGCCCGATGGGCGGGCCATGCCAAAACCTACGGCTGTTTCTGGTCGTCGCCCGGATGCTTGTTTTCCCACTGGTGCTGCTCGTCCAGCAATTGCTCCGGATCGAAGTTGTCGTCGTTCAGGCCCTGCATCTGCTGGATGACCTCGGCCGGCGGATTGCCGTCGTAGATCTGGTACAGGCGCCGCTGGCGATAGGCGTCGCGCATGAACACGTAAGGATCGTAGGCGGACTCCAGGAAACTCTCGGCATCGATGCCGCGCGAGCGCAGCGTCACCAGGTACATCATCTGCGGCAGGTACTGCTGGCCGTACTTGTAGTCGTGGTTGCGCGCGTAGATCGACAACGGGTCGAAGAAGTAGCTGTCCACCGGCATGCGCCAGACGTCGCGCACCGTGGTCGGGCCGATCAGCGGCAACACCAGGTAGTCGCCATCGGGCACGCCCCAGCGCGCCAGCGTCACGCCGAAGTCGTTGTCCTCCAGCGGGAGGCCGAGCTGGCTGGCCGGGTCGAAGAAGCCACCGAGGCCCAGCGTGAGGTTGACCAGGAAGCGCCCGGTGCTCTGCAGGGCCTGCTTCGGCCGCGCCTGCAGGAGGTCGTTGGCCACCGTGATCGGCATGCGGATGTTGGTGAAGAAGTCGCTGACCGAACGGCGCACCGGCGGGTTGGTGATCTTGCGATAGCCCACCGCCACCGGGCGGATCACCGCCTTGTCCACCGCATTGTTGAACGAGTAGACCTTGCGGTTGAACTTTTCCAGCGGGTCGTCGGTGCGCGGCTTGGCGATGGTGCAGCCGGCCAGCAGGGCCAGGGCAGCCAGCGCCAGCAGGCGGCTGGGCGAGAGACGGGGCAGGGAAAGCATGGGCTGAAGGGATCCGCTACGGGTACCGCAAAAGTGTACCGCCTGGTTTTATATTTTTGCAGTCAGGCGGATCGGCGCCGCTCGCCGGCGATCGAACCGCGCATGATACGCGCATGCCGCATTGCCAGCCAAGCCGCGGCTCCGCTACACTTGCCCGTCTCTAAGTTGCCTTTGTGCCTGAGGATTTATGGCCCGCATTACCGTGGAAGATTGCCTCGAGGTGGTCGACAACCGCTTCGAGCTGGTGCTGATGGCGACCAAGCGCGCCCGCCAGCTGGAGAAGGGCGCCGAGCCGGCGGTCCACCCGGACAACGACAAGCCGACGGTGCTCGCCCTGCGCGAGATCGCCGATCGTCGAATCGACCAGGCCACCATCGACGAGATCGACCGCGCCGAGCGCGAGCGCGCCGAGCGCGAGGCGCTGGAATGGGCCGCAGCCGAGGTCGACGACGATCTTTCCAAGGGCGGCGACGACTGATGCGTCCCGGCGGCTGCCATACGCGCAGTCGCCTTGCCGGCATGGCCGGCAGCTTCGTCATGCGTGGCCGTCACCCGCACGGAAGCACTATCTGAACGGGGATCGCGAACCCATGACGGCGACCACGCCCTCCGTTCCCGTGGACCCGTCCGTGCTGCCCCCCTACGTGCTGGCGCTCAAGGAGCGCGTGGCCTATCTCCCGGAAGCCCAGGTGGCGCGCGTGCTGCGCGCCTACGAGGTGGGTGCGCACGCGCATCGCGGCCAGGCCCGCAAGAGCGGCGAGCCGTACATCACCCACCCGGTCGCCGTCGCCGGCATTTTGGCCGAGCTTGGCCTGGACGCCGAGACGATCATCTCGGCAATCCTTCACGACACCCTCGAGGACACCGAGCTCAGTCGAGCCGAAATTACGGCCGAGTTCGGCGACGCGGTCGCCGATCTGGTGGACGGCGTCACCAAGCTGGACAAGATGCGCTTCTCCAACCGCCAGGAGGCGGACGCGGAGAGTTTCCGCAAGATGCTGCTGGCGATGGCGCGCGACATCCGCGTGATCCTCATCAAGCTGGCCGACCGTCTGCACAACATGCGCACGCTCGGCGCCAAGGAGCCCTCCGCGCGCCGGCGTATCGCGCGCGAAACCCTGGAGATCTACGCGCCGATCGCCCAGCGCCTGGGCATGAACAAGTTCAAGGCCGAGCTGCAGGACCTCGGCTTTCGCGCGCTCTACCCGGACCGCTACCGCGTCATCAGCGAGCGCATCCGCGCAGCGCTGGGCAACCGCCGCGAGGTGATGAGCAAGATCGAGCACGCGCTCGCCGCCCGGCTCGCCACCGAGCACCTGCCGGCCAAGGTGGTCGGGCGCATCAAGTCGGCGTGGAGCATCTACTCGAAGATGCACAACGAGCACAAGAGCTTCGCCCAGCTGATGGACGTGTACGGCTTCCGCGTGGTGGTCGACACGGCAATGAGCTGCTACATGGCCCTGGGCGCGGTGCATTCGCTCTACAGTCCGGTGGACCGGCGCTTCAAGGATTTCATCGCGATTCCCAAGGCGAACGGGTACCAGTCGCTGCACACCGTGTTGCTGGGGCCGTTCGGCGCGCCGATCGAAGTGCAGATCCGCACCGCCGAGATGGATTCGGTCGCCGAGCGCGGCGTGGCCGCGCACTGGGCCTACAAGACCGATTCCGGTCCGGCCAACAGCGCGCAGGCCCGTGCGCGCGAGTGGCTCTCCGCGCTGGCCGACAGCCAGGCGCACACGCCCTCGTCGGCCGAGTTCATCGAGAACGTCAAGATCGACCTGTTCCCGGACGAGGTCTACCTGTTCACCCCGCGCGGCGACATCCTTGCGTTGCCTCGCAATGCCACCGCGCTCGACTTCGCCTACGCCGTGCATACCGACGTGGGCGATCACGCGGTGGCCGCGCGCGTGGACAAGAAACTGTTGCCGCTGCGCACGCGGCTGGAGTCGGGCCAGCTGGTGGAGATCATCACCGCGCCTTCGGCGGTGCCCAACCCGGCCTGGCTCGAATTCGTCGTCACCGGCAAGGCGCGCACCGCGATCCGCCAGTACCTGAAGCACCTGCAGCACGAGGACGCGGTCGACTTCGGCCATCGCATGCTCGACCGCGCACTGGACGCGCTGGGCACCAACATCGACGCGATCCCGGCCAAGGTGCTCGAGCGCTTCCTGGAGGAGGCCAAGCTGCGCCGGCTTGAAGAACTGCTGGCCGACATTGCGCTGGGCAACCGCATGCCGGACCAGGTAGCGCATCACCTGGTTGCGCTACGCGGCGGCGGGCGTCCGACCGAGGCGCCGCACACCCACGAGAACATCCGCATCACCGGCGCCGAGCGCGGCGTGCTCAGTTTCGGCAATTGCTGCCACCCGCTGCCCGGCGACGAGATCATCGGCTACCTGTCCTCCGGCAAGGGCATCGTGGTGCACCGCGTGGAATGCCCCAACGTGGCCGAATTCCGCAAGTCGCCCGCGCGCTGCGTGGGTATCGAATGGGACCGCGACGTGCAGGGCGACTACCGGGCCGAGCTGCGCATCGAAGTCATCAACCGCCCGGGCGTGCTGGCCACGGTCGCCGCCGCCATCGCCGCGGCCGATTCGAACATCGAGAACGTCGAATACGTCGAGCGCGACGCCGCCGCCGCCACCCTTCTGTTCGCGATGGAAGTGAAGAACCGCAAGCATCTGGCAGACGTGATACGGCGCGTCCGACGCACCGGCGTGGTGAGCGGAGCGTATCGCTACCCCCTGTAGAGGGTGCCGGCCTGGCGGCAGGCTTCCGGCTCGCCCCTCGTCCCGCACCCTTCTAGACTGGGCCTTTCCCACACGAGGCCCGCCCATGTCCCGCAGCATCATCCATTCCGAACAGGCCCCCGCCGCGATTGGCCCCTACTCACAGGCCGTGCGCCACGGCAACACGGTGTACTTCTCCGGCCAGACGCCGCTGGATCCAGCCACCGGCACGTTGGTCGAGGGCGACATCAGCACGCAGACGCGACGGGTGTTCGACAACCTGGCCGCGGTCGCCAAGGCGGCCGGCGGCTCGTTCTCGCAGTTCGTGCGGGTGGGCATCTACGTCACCGACCTGGCCAACTTCGCCGCGGTCAACGCGGTGATGGCCGAATATTTCCAGCAGCCCTATCCGGCGCGCTCCACGATCGAGGTCTCGGCGCTGCCCAAGGGCGCGCAGGTGGAGATCGACGCGATCATGGTGCTGGACTGACTGCTGCCCACCCGTCGCGCCGTGGCCTGACCGCCCGGCGCGGCATGTGCCCACACCTTGCTGCTGCATCCCGCCCAGAGGCTGGGCTAGGCTAGCGATTCATGCCCGCCCGCAGCACCAGCATCGCCGTGACACCCGTCGCCGATCCCGGCCTTTCGCCGGTCGGCACGTTGCCGGGCGTCGGTCCTGCACTCGCTGCCACGCTCGCGAAGATCGGGCTGGAGCGGGTGCAGGACCTGTGGTTCCACCTGCCGCTGCGCTACGAGGACAAGACCCGCGTCACCGCCATCGGTGACCTGAAGGCGGGCGAGCGGGCGCAGGTGGTGGGTGCGGTCGAAGCGGTCGAGCGCGGCTTCCGCTACCGGCCGCAGCTGAAGGTCGCCATCGGCGACGACTCGCGGCAGACGCTGCTGCTGCGCTTCTTCCATTTCCATCGCGCGCAGGCCGACCTGCTCAAGCCCGGCGTCAGGCTGCTCTGCTATGGCGAGGTGCGCCACGGGGCGCAGGGCCTGGAAATGGTGCATCCGCAGTACCAGCGCGTGGGCGAAGATCAGGCCGTGGCGGTCGACGAGCGGCTGAGTCCGATCTACCCGACCACCGAGGGCCTGGGCCAGAAGCGGCTGGCTGGCGTGATCGACAAGGCGCTCGCGCTGCTGCCGCCCGATGCAGCCCTGGAGCTCATTCCGCCGCCGCTGTGCCTGGCCCATGGACTGACCTCCCTGCGCGAGGCGCTCCTCTACGTGCACCGCCCGCCGCCGGACGCGCCACTGGCCGACCTGACCAACGGCCGTCATCCCGCCCAGCAGCGGCTCGCCTTCGAGGAGCTGCTGACCCAACACCTGAGCCTCAAGCGCATGCGTGCGGCCGTGCGTCGCCGGCGTGCGCCGGTGCTGGACGGGGACGGCGGACTGCGCGGCCGCTTCGTCGGCAGCCTGCCGTTCCAGCTCACCGGCGCGCAGCAGCGGGTCACGCGCGACGTGCTTGCCGACATCGCGTGCGCCAGGCCCATGCTGCGCCTGGTACAGGGTGATGTCGGCAGTGGCAAGACGGCGGTCGCCGCGCTGGCGGCACTGGCCGCGGTGGAAGCCGGCTGGCAGGTGGCGTTGATGGCGCCCACCGAGCTGCTGGCCGAGCAGCACCTGCGGAACTTCCGCCATTGGCTGGAGCCGCTGGGTGTGCACGTCGAATGGCTGGCCGGCAAGCAGCAGGGCAAGGCGCGCGCGCAGGCGCTGGCGCGTGTCGCCGACGGCGCGCCCGTGGTGATCGGCACCCACGCCCTGATGCAGGAAGGCGTGGCTTTCGCGCGGCTGGGCCTGGTCATCGTCGACGAACAGCACCGCTTTGGCGTGCAGCAGCGGCTCGCGCTGCGCGACAAGGGCCGGGAAGGCGACCTGGTGCCGCACCAGTTGGTGCTCACCGCCACGCCGATCCCGCGCACGCTGGCGATGAGCGCGTACGCGGACCTGGACGTCTCCTCCATCGACGAATTGCCGCCCGGGCGCACGCCGGTGCAGACGGTGGCGGTGTCCAACGCGCGCCGCGTCGAGGTAATCGAGCGCATCCACGCCGCCTGCGCCGAAGGCCGTCAGGCCTACTGGGTGTGCACTCTGATCGAGGAATCGGAACAGCTGCGCGCACAGGCGGCCGAGGTGGCGCACGCGGAACTCGCCGCTGTACTGGAGGGTTGTTCGGTCGGGCTGGTCCACGGGCGCATGAAGCCGAAGGAGAAGCAGGCCGTGATGGACGCCTTCAAGGCGGGCGAGCTGTCCGTGCTGGTAGCAACGACCGTGATCGAGGTGGGCGTGGACGTGCCCAACGCCAGCCTGATGGTGATCGAGAACAGCGAGCGCCTGGGCCTGGCCCAGTTGCACCAGTTGCGCGGGCGTGTGGGCCGTGGCACGGTCGCCTCCAATTGCGTCCTGCTCTACCAGCCCCCGCTGGGCCAGCTCGCGCGCGAGCGCCTCAACGTCATGCGCGAAACCTGCGACGGCTTCCGCATCGCCGAGAAGGACCTCCAGTTGCGCGGTCCCGGCGAGCTGCTGGGCACGCGTCAGACCGGCCAGCTCGCCTTCCGCATCGCGGACCTGGCGCGCGACGCGCATCTGCTGCCGGCGGTCCAGCAGGTCGGCGAGGCGATGTTGCTGCAGCATCCGCGTGATGCCGAGCGGCTGATCGAACGCTGGATCGGTGCCGCCGCGCGCTATGCCCACGCCTGAGCGGTACATATCGAGACGCGCGTTGCTGTTTCTTCGACCGTTGGCGGTCGTAAGCTAGCCGTTTTTTTACGGCGCTCTACGCAATGACCCGACCCCAACTGCTGATCGATACCGACCCTGGCGTGGATGACGCGCTCGCCATCCTGATGGCGCATGCACATGCCGACGTTGCCGGCCTGTCCATCGCGGCGGGCAACGTTGGGCTGGAGCACACGGTGCACAACGCACGCGTGCTGGTGGATCTGCTCGGCGCGGGCACACCGGTGTTTCCTGGCTGCGCCACGCCACTGGTGCGCCTGCCCGAGGAGGACGCGGCCTTCGTGCATGGCCGCGACGGCTTCGGCGACGTGGGTTTCGCGCAGCCGGGAACGGCCGCCGCGGACGAGGCGGCTGCGCTGGCGCTGCTGCGCCTGACCCGCGAGCGGCCCGGCGAGCTGACCCTGGTGGCGCTGGCGCCGCTGACCAACGTGGCGCTGGCACTGCGACTGGATCCGACCCTGCCGCAGCGGGTCAGGCGGCTGGTGGTGATGGGCGGCGCGGTGACCGGGCAGGGCAACACCGGGCGCGTGCCGGCCGAGTTCAACGTCGGTTTCGATCCCGAGGCCGCGCACGTGGTGTTCGAGGCATTCGGGGATTTCGATCTGGTCGACTGGGAGCTGACCCTGCGCCATGCCTTCGACGAGGACGCGTTCGACGGCTGGCTCGCTGCCGGCGACAAGCGCGCGGCGTTCTACCGCAGTATCTGCCAGGTGGCGCGCACCGCGAACCGGGAGCGCGGCCGTCGCGGGATCATCGCCGCCGATGCGTTGGCGATGGCGGTGGCGATCGATCCGTCGGTAGTGGTGCGCAGCGAACGGCGTGCGGTCGCGGTCGAGCTGGATGGTCGACTGACCCGCGGCGCCACGGTGGTGGACTGGACGGGTCGACTGGGCCGCCCGGCCAACGCCAACGTGGTGCTGGAGCTGGACCAGGAACGGTTCGCGGCGATGGTGCGGCGTGCGCTCGGCGCCGGCTGACATTCCCGGCCACACGCCCGTGGGCCGGGAGTCGAGTTGACCCCGCCGTCACCCGCCCGCTACAATGCCGCTCTTTTCACCCGCCGCTTTGAGCCCGTCATGAAGCCCGATATCCATCCCAACTACCGCCCGGTGGTGTTCCAGGACCTGTCGTCCGACTTCGCGTTCCTGACGCGCTCGACGATCGCCACCAAGGAAACCGTCAAGTGGCAGGACGGCAACGAGTACCCGCTGGTCAAGGTGGATATCTCCAGCCAGTCGCATCCGTTCTACACCGGCAAGCAGAAGACCCTCGACGTCGGCGGCCGCGTGGACAAGTTCCGCCGCCGCTACGGCCAGAAGTAAGCGAAGGTCGCTTCACGCCCGCCGCCGCGGCAGTGGCGGGCCTGACATTCCAGGACACGGGGCGGGCCAGCGGCTCGCCCCGTGTCCTTTTGCGTGCCCGTCCGGTCCATCCGCGGGCGGATGTCGGGCCGGCCGATGTGCGATAATGCGTCGGTTGCATCGACCGCTTTCCCCTGCGCGATGCCATTCCCTTGCCGGGCCGCGCTCACCGCGGATGCCCCCGGTACGTCTTTCGAGAAGGAGGTTCCCGTGTCCGATTCCAAGGTCGTCAAGCTCGTCGATGAATCGAGCAACCGCAGCGCCGAGCTGCCCCTGCTGAGCGGCACGCTGGGCCCCTCGTGCATCGACCTGGGCACGTTGTACAAGGACACCGGCCACTTCACCTACGACCCGGGCTTCGGTTCCACCGCCAGCACCAAGAGCGCGATCACCTACATCGACGGCGACAAGGGCGTGCTGCTGTATCGCGGCTACCCGATCGAGCAGTTGGCCGAGAAGTCCACCTTCCTTGAAGTGGCCTACCTGCTGCTCAACGGCGAGCTGCCGAAGAAGGACGAGTTCGCGACCTTCGAGCACCAGATCACGCACCACACGATGATGCACGAGTCCCTGAAGAACTTCTTCCAGGGCTTCCATCACGACGCACATCCGATGGCCATGCTGGCCGCCTCGGTCGCCTCGCTCTCGGCCTTCTACCACGACGACCTCAATGTCGATGACCCGGCCGACCGCAAGCTCGCCGCGATCCGCCTGATCGCCAAGATGCCGACCATCGCCGCGGCCTGCTACCGCTACTCGATTGGCTGGCCGTTCCGTTATCCGCGCAACAACCTCGAGTACGTCGAGCGCTTCCTTCACATGATGTTCGAGGTGCCGAGCGAGCCGCTGCAGTTGAACCCGGTGGCAGCCAAGGCGCTGGACCTGTTGTTCATCCTGCACGCCGACCACGAGCAGAACGCCTCCACTTCGACCGTCCGCCTGGTCGGCTCGACCGGCGCCAACCCTTACGCTTCGATCGCCGCGGGCATCACCGCACTGTGGGGTCCGGCGCACGGCGGCGCCAACGAGGCGGTGCTGGAGATGCTGCAGGAGATCGGCACGCCCGATCGCGTCGACACCGCGGTCAAGCGCGCCAAGGACAAGAACGACAACTTCCGCCTCATGGGCTTCGGCCATCGCGTCTACAAGAACTTCGACCCGCGCGCCAAGATCATCCGCGAGATGTGCCACAAGGTGCTCAACGAGCTGGGCGTCAACGACCCGCTGCTCGACGTGGCGATGAAGCTCGAAGAAGCGGCGCTGAAGGACGAGTACTTCGTCGAGCGCAAGCTTTACCCGAACGTCGACTTCTACTCGGGCATCATCTACAAGGCGCTGGGCATCCCGACCGAAATGTTCACCGTGATGTTCGCCATTGCCCGCACCGCCGGCTGGATCTCGCACTGGATCGAGCAGCACGAAACCCCCGGCTCGCGCATTGGTCGTCCGCGCCAGATCTACACCGGCGCCGACGTGCGTGATTACACTGCGCTCGACAAGCGCTGAGCCTGCGGCCACGCTGACAGGAAACGCCCCGGTCATGCCGGGGCGTTTTCGTTTGCGACGACCTGGCAGCAGTGCACCTGTGCGCGATCGCGGCCGGCCGGTACACGGCCGTCGCGCCGGGACGCAAGGCTTGGTGGGATAGGGGAACGTCCGAATGCGCGTGCGCGGCCATCGATCTAGGGCCGTCCCGCACAGGTGCGCTCCTGCAGGACGTGCCAGGGCTCAGCGGCGGACCGCGGCCAGCATCCGCTCGAACTCGTCCCCGCCCGCCGGTTCGGCCAGCAGTTCTTCCACCGCGCCCAGGGAGGCGCGGCGCATCGGCTTGTCGTCGATCCGGTCCAGCGGCGCCTGGCGAAGGGCATCGCGCGGCATCACCGTGAGATCGAAAGGGAGGCCGTCGGCTGCGAACAGCAGCACCGGGTAGTCGGCCTGATCCTCGCGGCTCACTCGAAGCCGGCGGGTCTGCACTTCGGCCGGCACGCCGTGTTCGCGCAGGAACAACATGACCGCGTCGGGATCGTCGCTGAAGACGTGCAGGCAGACGGCCGAGTGCGCGTCGGCCGTGCCTTCGAGTACCGGCCCTACCAGCCGCGGGTCGAACCGGTCGAGGAAACGCATCGCTTCCACCGCGGCCTCCCGGCGGGCGCTCAGCTGCTGCGGCTGGCTGTCCGCGTCGAACAGGCGCTGGCGCTCGCGCAGGGCATCCTCGATTTCCTGGTTGCGCGGCAGCGCCTGCGCGTCGTGGATGCCCAGCCGCTCCGCGGCCTTGAGCTTGGCGTGGTGGAAGTCACGTATGCCGTGTTCGCTCATCAGCCGGGCGGCTTCCTGGGCTACGCGCAGCCGGTTGCGCTGCTGGCGGTCCTGGGCATGGATGCGATGGTGATCGCCGCGTGCCATATCGCTCCTCCGGTAGGGCCGGACCGGCAGCAAAGCCGATCCGGCGTGAGTGGTGCGTCGCCGCCGTTTGCCGTCAGAAGATATCGTACGGGTGCTGATCGTCCTGGTTCTGCTGCTGCTGCGCCGCTTGTGCGCGCAGCCGGTCGACATCCTCGACCTTGAGGATCTCGCTCATCGCGTTCGGATCGTTGGCTGCGGTGGGCAGGCCGCTCTGCCGGTTGATCTGCACGGTGGCGATCCCCGGCGGCATGGGCAGCGCGTTCGACGGCATGCCCTTCAGCACCGTGCCCATGTACTCCATCCAGATCGGCAGCGCCGCCTGTGCGCCGAATTCACCCACGCCGTTGGCGCGGCCCAGCGAACTGAAGTCGTCGAAACCGACCCATACGGAGGTCGAGACGTCGCCGTTGAAGCCGACGAACCAGGCGTCACGATGGTCGTTGGTCGAACCGGTCTTGCCGGCGAGGTCGTCGCGCCCCAACGCCTTGGCAGCGTAGCCGGTGCCGCGCAGAATCACGTCCTTCATCAGCGAGGTAATCAGGTAGTCGTTGCGCACGTCGATCACCTGCGGCGCGAGCAGCGGCGGGTGCGCACCCTCGCCGTGGGCATCGGCCGGCAGCACGGCATCGCCGACACCGGCGACGGTGCTGGCGCCGGCAGGCACCTGGGCGATCGCGTTGGCCGGATGGCCGGCCATGTCCGCCGGCGGCGGGCCGGGCGGGCGGGTGTCGAGCAGGCGCTCCTGGCAGGTACGGCAGGCGCGGGTCGGGTTGGCTGCATACACCGGCTTGCCGTCGCGCCCATCGATCTCCTTGATGAAGTAAGGCGAGACGAGGTAGCCGCCGTTGGCGAACACGGCGTAGCCGCGGGCCATGCCCATCGGCGAGACCGAGGCGGTGCCCAGCGCCAGCGACAGGTTCTTCGGCAGCGCGTCGAGCGGGAAGCCGAAGCGGGTGATGTAGTCGCGCGCGAAGCGCACGCCGATGGCGTCGAGCAGGCGTACCGACACCAGGTTCTTCGATTGCACCAGCGCCTCGCGCAGGCGCATCGGGCCATCGAACTTGCCGTCGTCGTTCTCCGGCGTCCACAGCCCGTTCGGCTTGGACGGGTCGGGCAGGGCCAGCGGCGCGTCATTGACGATCGACGCAGGCGTGAAGCCGCGTTCGAACGCGGCCGAGTACAGGTACGGCTTGAAGCTGGAACCGGGCTGGCGCGCGGCCATCACAGCGCGGTTGAACTTGCTGCGCAGGAAACTGAAGCCACCCACCAGCGCCTGGACCGAGCCGTCCTCCGGGTTCACCGAGACCAGCGCGCCCTGCACCTTGGGCAGTTGCGCCAGCTCCCAGTCGCCCTTGTCGTTGCGCGCCACGCGCACGATATCGCCGCGCTTTAGCACCTCGTCCACGCTCTTGGGCGAGGGCCCGGTGTGGTTCTCGTTGCGGTAGGGGCGCGCCCAGGCGACCGCGTCCAGGCCCAGCTCGACGGTCTGCCGGCTGGCCAGGTACAGCGTGGCCTTGCTGTTGTCGACAGCGGTGACGATCGCCGGCTGCATGCCGGAAATGTCGGTATAGCCGGACAGCAGGCGGTCCAGGTCGTCGTTGCCCGCATCGGGTGCGAGCGCCTGGTGCGCCTCGGGGCCGCGCCAGCCGTGGCGGCGGTCGTAGGCGACCAGGCCGTCGCGCATGGCCTCGACCGCCGCCTGCTGGCGCGCGCTGGTGACCGTGGTGCGCACGACGTAACCCTCCGTCAGCGCGTCATTGCCCAGCCGGTCGAGCGCCTGCAGGCGCACCATCTCGGCCAGGTAAGGCGCGTCCACCTCGATCGGCTGCTCGTGCGGGAAGGCGTTGTTCGGCTCGTCGACCGCCTGCTCGTACTCGGCCTTGCTGATGTAGCGGTGCTCGAGCATCTGGCCCAGCACCCAGTTGCGGCGTGCCAGCATCCGCTTGGGACTGTTGATCGGGTTGACCAGCGAAGGCAGCTGGAAGGTGGAGGCGATGGTGGCGCACTGGGCGATGGTCAGCTGGTCCAGCGTCTTGCCGTAGTAGTACTCGGCCGCCGCCGCCACGCCGTAGGAGCGGTGGCCCAGGAACATCTTGTTGAGGTAGAGCTCCAGGATCTGGTCCTTGGTCAGCTCGTTCTCCATGCGCAGCGCGATGAAGATCTCGATCAGCTTGCGCGAGTAAAGCTTCTCCGGGCTCAGGAAGAAGTTGCGCGCCACCTGCTGGGTGATGGTCGAGCCGCCCGAACCCTTGTCGCCGCCGGAGATGATCACGTGCCAGCCGGCGCGCGCGATGCCGTGCCAGTCCACGCCCGGATGGTTGTAGAAATCGGCGTCCTCGGCCGCGAGCACCGCGTGCTTGAGCTTGTCCGGCACATTGGCGATGTCGACCGGGATGCGCCGGGTCTCGCCGAAGGTGGCGATCAGTTTGCCGTCGGCGCTGAGCACTCGAAGCGGCACCTGCATGTGGTAGTCCTTGAGCATCGCCACCGAGGGCAGGCGAGGGGAGACCAGCCAGTAGGCGACTCCGACGGCGGCGATGGCCAGCAACAGACCGGTGAAGGCCAGGATCAAGACCCAGCGCAGCAGACGCTTAAAAATTTGCATGGTTTGGAAGAGCGAGACTCAAGTCAAAACACTGTCGAGTATAGATGTTGCACTATCGACCGCCCGCCCGAACCGGGGCTGGATCGCGAAACGGCCCATCAGGGGCGGTGTCAACCAAATGTGCAGGGCATCACGCCATTTTGTTGAGAAAGATGCCGTAGGCCGTTGCCATAGCGTTAATTTTTCGATCTAATGCCTTCGCGCATCCGCCGGTTTCCGGCCCGGGCGCCAGGGGCCAAGGGGGAAAATCGTGGGTCTGTTTACACCCAAGAAGCCGCCGCTGATCGGCGTCGACATCAGTTCGACCGCGGTCAAGCTGCTACAGCTGAGCCAGGCCGGTGGCCGTTATCGCGTGGAGCACTACGCGGTCGAGCCGCTGCCCCCCAACGCCGTGGTCGAGAAGAACATCGTCGAGGTCGAGGCGGTGGGAGAGGCGATCCGCCGCGCGTTGGCGCGATCCGGTTCCAAGCTCAAGCATGCCGCCGCGGCAGTGGCCGGATCGGCCGTCATCACGCGCATCGTGCCGATGTCCGGCGATCTGTCCGAGGAAGACCTCGAGGGCCAGATCCAGGTCGAGGCCAACCAGTACATTCCCTACCCGATCGACGAGGTCAGCCTCGATTTCGAGGTGATGGGGCCGGTGCGCGACAACCCCGACATGAACAACGTCCTGCTGGCCGCCTCGCGCACCGAGAACGTGGACATGCGCGTGGCCGCGCTCGATCTCGGCGGCCTGACCGCCAGGGTGATCGACGTGGAAGCCTTCGCGATGGAAAACGCCTTCGCGATGCTGGTCGACCAGCTCAACGTCGGCCGCGACGCGCTCGTGGCCGTGGTCGACATCGGCGCCACCATGACCACGCTGTCGGTGCTGCGCCACCAGCGCACCATCTATTCGCGCGAACAGGTCTTCGGCGGCAAGCAGCTCACCGACGAGATCATGCGCCGCTACGGCCTTTCCTATGAGGAGGCGGGCCGCGCCAAGCGCAAGGGCGGCCTGCCCGAGTCCTACGAGAGCGAGGCGCTGGAGCCGTTCAAGGAAGCGCTGATCCAGCAGATCAGCCGCCTGCTGCAGTTCTTCTTCGCCGGCAGCGAATACAGCAAGGTCGACCAGGTCGTGCTGGCCGGCGGTTGCGCTTCCATCGAGGGGCTGTGCCCGATGCTGGAGGAACAGCTGGGCGTGCCGTGCATGGTGGCCAATCCGCTGGCGCGCATGTCGCTGGCGCCCAAGGTGCAGGCGCAGTCGCTGGCGCAGGACGCCCCGGCGCTGATGATCGCCGTCGGCCTGGCGCTCAGGAGTTTCGACTGATGGCACACATCAACCTACTTCCCTGGCGTGCCGAACGGCGCAAGCAGCGCGAGCGGGAATTCTTCATGCAGCTGGGCGCGGCCTTCGTGGCCGGGCTGCTGGTCGTGCTGCTGTGGGTGTTCTGGATGGGCATGCGCATCGACAACCAGAACGAGCGCAACGCCTACCTGCAGGGCGAGATCAAGCAACTCGACGAGCGCATCGCCAAGATCAAGGACCTGGAAAAGGTCCGCCAGCGCCTGCTTGCCCGCAAGCAGATCATCGAACAGTTGCAGGCCAACCGTTCGCAGATGGTCCACCTGTTCGACGAACTGGTTAAGACCATTCCGGCCAGCGTGCGCCTCACCAGCATGAAGCAGAACGCCGATTCGATGGTGCTCTACGGCGTGGCGCAGTCCAACGCCAGCGTGGCCGAGTACATGCGCAACCTCGACGCGTCGCCCTGGATGGGCAATGCGGACCTGGACAAGACCCAGATCAAGTACCGCGCCGGGCGCATGCCCTACACGTTCGGCTTGAGCGTCAAGCTCAGCCAGCCGACCGAAGAGGAGGCGGGCAAGACGCCGGTGCTCCTGCAGGGCAACGGCACCCCCGCGAAATCGGGATCTGCGGCCGTCAGTGGGGGGGCTGCCAAATGAAGTTCTTCGACGAACTGCGCAACCTCGACCGCAACAACATCGGCGGCTGGTCGAAGTCGGTCAAGATCTTCTTCACCGTGCTGGTGTTCCTGGTCGTGATGTTCCTGGGCTGGTACCTGCACGTCAGCGACCAGCAGGATTCGCTTGCGAACCTCGCTTCCAAGGAGGAGTCGCTCAAGCAGGAGTTCACCCAGAAGCAGGCCAAGGCGGTCAACCTCGAGGCGCTGCAGCAGCAGCTCGACGAGATGCAGGACATGCTGCGCCAGTTGCTGCGCCAGCTGCCCAGCAAGACCGAGATGCCCGAACTGCTGGTGGATATCTCGCAGACCGCGTTGGCGGCCGGCCTGGAGATCCAGGTGTTCGATCCGGGCAGCGAGAAGCCCAAGGACTTCTACGCCGAGGAGCCGATCGAGCTGAAGATGGTTGGCACCTACCACCAGTTCGGCAACTTCATCAGCGGCGTGGCCTCGCTGCCGCGCGTGGTCATCCTCACCATGCATGACGTGTCGCTGTCCACGCAGCTTCCGATCGGCGCCAATGGCGAGCCGCCGCCTGGCGGGCAACTGGTGCTGCAAGGCACGGTCAAGACCTACCGCTACCTGGAAGACGAGGAAAGCGGCGAAGCCAAGCCCGCCAAGGGCAAGGGCAAGGCGAGGGGGCGCAAATGAGCAGGTTCAACGCGATCAGGCCCGCCCATGTGGCGAGGCTGCTGCTGATGCTCGGCGCCTTGCTGTTGCTGGCCGGCTGCACCCGCGGCATGTCCGACCTGCGCGACTGGGTGGCCCAGGAAAAGAGCAAGAAGGGCGCACCGATCCCGCCGTTGCCGGTGATCAAGACGTTCGAAACCTTCCAGTACACCGACGAAGGCAAGCGCGATCCGTTCAGCGCGAGCACCGCCGAACTGCAGCCGAGCAACGCTTCGAACGGCCCGCGGCCCGACGAGGGGCGCGCCAAGGAGCCGCTCGAAATGTTCGCGCTGGACAGCCTGAAGATGGTGGGCACGGTGGGCACCGGCCCCGGCATCGAAGCGCTCGTGAAGGACCCCGGTGGCGTGATCCATCGCGTCCACGTCAACGAATACATGGGGCAGAACTACGGTCGGGTCACCGACATCGCGGAAGACCATATCGATCTGGTCGAGCTGGTTTCCAATGGCAATGGCGGCTGGATGGAACGTTCGGCCAGCATCGGGCTCGGCGACAAATGAACACAGGGGCTGACGCAATGAGCAACCACATCCAACCTGTCCGGGGCCGAGCCATGCGCCAAGCACGCCGCTGCCTGTTGACGGGCCTGCTGATGGCCGCCGCCGCATGGGCCGGCGATGCCGTGGCGGCCACCAACACGCTCAAGGGGATCAGTTACGACACGCTGCCGGGGGGCAAGGTCGAACTGCACATGAATTTCGCCGGTGGTCCGCCGCCGCAGCCGCGCATCTTCACGACCGGCAACCCGCCGCGTATCGCGGTCGACTTCGCCGACACCACCAACGCGGCGCCGCGTCACCTGGACATCGGCAAGGGCTCGACCTCGGGCGTCTCCGCGGTCTCGGCCGGAGGCCGTACCCGCGTGGTGGTCGAACTGATGCGCGACGCCTCGTACGACACGCGCGTGGACGGCAACGACCTGGTGATGACCGTCAACAACGGCACCGCGGCGCAGACCACCACCACCGCCGCGACGATCGATCCGACCAAGGCGCTGCCCTCGGCCGTCAACGGTCCGTCGGTGTCCGGCATCGACTTCCGCCGCGGCCCCAACGGCGAAGGCCGCGTGCTGGTCGGCTTCAGCGGCGCCGGCGCGGATGTCGACATGCACCGCGAGGGCGACAAGCTGATCGTCAACCTCAGCCACGTGAAGCTGCCGGCCGAGCAGGCCCAGCGCCTGGACGTGCTCGACTTCGCCACGCCGGTGCAGTCGATCACCACCCGCGCAGGCATGGGCGGCGGCGCGCACATGGAAATCGACGTCAAGGGCAACGTGGAGACCTCCTCCTACCAGACCGCCGACCAGTACGTGGTCGAGGTCGCGCCGAAGAAGGACGCCACGGCCGCCGACGGCAAGCTTGCCAAGGGGCAGCCGCCGGCCTACAACGGCACCCGCGTCACTTTCAACTTCCAGGACATCCCGGTGCGGGCCGCGTTGCAGTTCATTGCGGAGATGTCCAAGAAGAATCTGGTCGTCGCCGACAGCGTGGGCGGCAGTGTCACCCTGCGACTGGTCAACGTGCCGTGGGATCAGGCCCTGGACGTGATCCTGCGTGCGAAAGGCCTGGACAAGCGCAGCGACGGCAACGTCATCTGGATCGCCCCGCAGCAGGAACTGGCCAATTACGAGCAGAACCTGGCCGAGGCGCGCCTGAAGGCCGAGGACACGGCCGAACTGGTCACCGATTACGTGCCGATCAGCTACGGCAAGGCCGCCGACATCGCCAAGCTGCTAACGACCGGCAGCAAGAGCGGCGCGGGCGGCGGTGGTGGCGGTGGCACCCGCGGCTTCCTGTCGCCGCGCGGCAGCGTGTCGTACGACGAGCGCACCAACACGCTGCTGCTCAACGAGACGCCCGACAAGATCCGCGAGCTGCGTGAACTGATCGGCGTGCTCGACCGTCCGGTGCAGCAGGTGCTGATCGAGTCGCGCATCGTCGTGGCCACCGATGACTTCACCCGCGAGCTGGGCGTGAAGTGGGGCGTGCAGGCCCTGCACACCACCAGCGGCGGCAACGTGATCACCACCGCGCCGCAGGGCGGCGCCAACGGCGCGGGAAGCCTCGCGATCGAGCGCGCCAACAACAATGCCGGCACCGGCAACGCCTCGGGCGTGACCACCTACCAGACCGGCGCGGGCGGCTTCAACGTGAACCTGCCGGCGGCCAACCCGATGGGCAGCTTCGGCCTGGCGATCCTGGGCGCGAACTACCTGGTCGACCTGGAGCTTTCGGCCGCGCAGACCGAAGGCCGTGGCGAGGTCATCTCCAGCCCGCGTGTGATCACCGCCAACCAGCAAGAGGCCGTGATCCGCCAGGGCCAGCAGATCGGCTACGTGACCTACCAGAACAGCGCTACCGGCGCCGCCGGCAGCGGCACCGCCACGGTGCAGTTCAAGGACGCCGTGCTGGAGCTGCGCGTGACCCCGACGATCACCGCCGACAACCGCGTGTACCTGAAGATCAACGTCAAGAAGGATGCGCTGGCCAAGTTCATCGATGCCCCGGGCAGCGGCCAGGTGCCGCAGATCGACACCCGCGAGATCAACACCTCGGTGCTGGTGGACAACGGCCAGACGGTGGTGCTCGGTGGCATCTACGAGATCACCAAGGCCAACACCATCAGCAAGGTGCCGGGCCTGGGCGACATCCCCGGCCTGGGCGCGCTGTTCCGCAAGACGGTCAAGAACAACAACAAGGCGGAACTGCTCATCTTCGTGACGCCGCGCATCCTGAGCGAAACGCTGCAGTAAGCGCACGACGCATGGAACAAAGGGCGGCCCATGGCCGCCCTTTTTCTTTGGGCCGGCCATGCGGACGCGACCATGCGGACCGGCACACGCGGTGCCTGCACGGGCACGCCTAAACTTCCGGGTGTTGGCGCGGTCTGTACCGCGTTGCCTTTCCTGGATTGCCGATGGACACACCGCAGACCGCCGCCCCCAACCGCCTGCAGCAGGCCTTCGTGCATCTGCGCGAGGAACTGCGGCGCGAGGTGATCGGCCAACCGCACCTGATCGACTGCCTGCTGATCGCGCTGCTGGCCGATGGCCACCTGCTGGTCGAGGGCGCGCCGGGCCTGGCCAAGACCACCGCGGTCAAGGCGCTGGCCGCGCGCATCGAGGCCGATTTCCACCGCGTGCAGTTCACGCCTGACCTGCTGCCGGCCGACCTCACCGGTACCGATGTGTTCCGCCCGCAGGCGGGCAGCTTCGAGTTCGAGCGCGGACCGCTGTTCCACAACATCGTGCTGGCCGACGAGATCAACCGCGCACCAGCCAAGGTGCAGTCGGCGTTGCTTGAAGCCATGGCCGAACGGCAGATCACCGTCGGCCGCAGCACCTGGCGCCTGCCGGATTTGTTCCTGGTGATGGCCACGCAGAACCCGATCGAGCAGGAAGGCACCTTCGCGCTGCCCGAGGCGCAGCTGGACCGCTTCGTGATGCACGTGACGATCGGCTACCCCGACGCGGCGTCGGAGCTGGCGATCCTGAAGCTGGCCCGCGAGCAGGCGCGTCGCGCGCTGCATCCGGCGGCGCCGCCGCGTGCGCTGCTCAGCCAGGCCGACGTGTTCGCCGCCCGCGACGCTGCGCTCGAGGTGCACGTGGCGCCGGCGCTGGAGGAGTACCTCGCACAACTGGTCCTGGCCACCCGCGATGCCGGCCGCTACGGCCAGGAACTGAAGCGCTGGATCGCCTGGGGCGCCAGCCCGCGCGCGACCATCGCGCTGGACCGCTGCGCCCGCGCCCACGCCTGGCTGGCCGGACGCGATTACGCGTTGCCCGAGGACGTGCATGGCGTGGTGCGCGAAGTGCTGCGCCACCGCGTGCTGCTCAGCTACGAGGCCGAGGCCGAGGGCGTGCGCAGCGACCAGGTCATCGATCGCCTGCTGGATCTCGTGCCGCTGCCGTGATGTCCGCCGTGCCCGTGCGCGCCGACGGCGACGGCCGCGCTTCCGTCTCGCTGGCCGAACTGCTTGCGCTGCGCACGCGTGTCGGCCGCGTGCGGCCGTTGCCGCTCGACAGTCGCGCCGCCCACGCCGGCCAGCAGGCCAGCCGTCTCTACGGACGCGGCATGGACTACGCCGAATCGCGCGTCTACCAGCCTGGCGACGACGTGCGCCGGCTCGACTGGCGGCTCACCGCCCGCAGCGGCGAACTGCACACCAAGCTGTTCCAGGAAGAGCGCGAGGGCAGGCTGCTGATCCTGCTCGACACCCACGCGAGCATGCGCTTCGGCACCCGCGTGCGTTTCAAGTCGGTGCAGGCCGCGCGCGCTGCCGCGCTGGCCGCCTGGTATGCGGTGCGTGCCGGCGAGCGGGTCGGCGCGATGGCCTTCGGCAATGGCCGGCACCTGCTCAAGCCGCGTGGTGGTGTGCGCGGCGCGGTTGCCCTGTGCGGCGCACTGGCTGACTGGGATGCCGATGCCGCCACCCCCGGGGATGACGAACCCCTGTCCGAGGCACTCGCTCGCGCCGGCCGCCTGCATGGCGCCAGTCGCGTGCTGCTGATCAGCGACGGCCTGAGCTGCGACGAGGCGGCACGCGGCCGCCTGCGTGAAGTGACGCGGCACGCCCGGGTCGCCGTGCTGGTGGTGGCCGATGCACTCGAGCGCGATCTGCCCCCGCCCGGGCGCTACCCGTTCGAGCATGCCGGCGAACGCCGCGAAGTCAGCCTGGAAGGGATACGGCAGCGTAGCGAGTTCCAGCATGCGCTCGGCGCGGGCCAGGCGCGCCTGGTGGCGCTGGCCCAGTCGTTGGGCGCGCGCTGGCGCAGCATCGACACCGTGGCCGATCCACTGGAATCGCTCACGGCGCTGCTCGGTGCGAGGCCGGGCCGATGATGCGGCTCCTGCCCGCGCCCCAGGGCCCCGCGTTGCGCGACATCCACCTGCCGCCGGCGCCGCCGTGGTGGCCGCCCGCACCGGGATGGTGGCTGCTCGCGGCGCTCGGGCTGGTACTGCTCGGCATCGGTGTGTGGTTGTCGTTGCGCGCGCGGAAGCGGCGGCAGCGCCGCGCCCGCATCCTTGCCGAGGTCGATGCCCTGGCCGCCCGCCACGCGGCGGACGCGCAGGCGTTGGCCGCCGGGTTGCATCAACTGCTGCGCCGCGTGGCGCGCACCGCGGATCCCGCCGCCGCGCGGCTGAGTGGAGAGGCCTGGCGCGCGACGCTGGCACGCGTGCCGGTCGATGCGCCGACGCTGCAGCGCCTGTTCACGCTGGAGCGCGCGATGTACCGGCCGCAACCCTACGACACCCACGCCATGCTCGACGCCGTGCGCCGCTGGCTACGGAGCGCGCTCGCACCCCGGCGCCGGAGGCTGCGCCGTGCCTGAGTTCGCCTGGCCCGACTTTGCCTGGCCGTGGGTGGCGCTGTTGTTGCCGCTCCCCTGGCTGCTGCGCCGCTGGTTGCGCCCGCTGCCGCCCGGACAGGCCTTGCACCTGCCGCATCCTGGCGTGGCGCTGGCGGCGATCGAGCGGCAGCCGGGTCGCGGCGGGGCCAGCTGGTGGCTGGCGCTGGCCTGGTTGTGCCTGGTCGCGGCGGCCGCGCGGCCGCAGTGGGTGGGGCCGCCGCAGGCGCAACAGCGCAGCGGGCGCGCGATGCTGCTGGCGATCGACCTGTCCGGCAGCATGCGCACCGAGGACATGCATCTGGCCGGACAGGACGTCAGCCGCTTCGAGGCCGTCGAGACCATCGCCAGCGACTTCATCGCGCGCCGCGCGGGCGACGAGCTGGGACTGGTGCTGTTCGGCAGTCGCGCCTTCCTGGTCACGCCGCTGACCTACGATCTCGACGCGGTGCGTGCGCAGCTGAAAGGCTCGGCCGTCGGCCTGGCCGGCACCGAGACAGCGATCGGCGACGCCATCGCCGTGGCGGTCAAGCGCCTGGCGGCCCTGCCGCAGCAGGCGCGCGTGCTGGTGCTGCTCACCGATGGCGTCAACAACGCCGGCAACATCGCCCCCGAACAGGCCGCCGCGGCGGCCAAGGCGGCCGGCGTACGCATCTATACCATTGGCGTGGGCGCCACGCAGATGCGCGTGCCGGACTTCTTCGGCATGCGCCTGGTCAACCCGTCCGCCGACCTCGACGAGGCGATGCTGACGACGATCGCCGAAGACACCGGCGGGCGATTCTTCCGCGCCACCGACACGCACCAACTGGCCGCCGCCTACCAGACCATCGACACGCTCGAACCGATGCCCCAGCACGGCCCGGTGTTGCGCCCGCGCCACGAGCTGTTCCGCGTGCCGCTCGGCGCGGCGATGTTGCTGCTTGCGCTGGCCCTTGCCTCCCGCGCGGGTGCCTGGCGGGAGCGCCTGGCATGAGCGAGGCGCTGCACCAGTTCCATTTCCTGCGGCCGCTCTGGCTGTGGCTGCTGCTCGCCCTGCCGCTGCTGGCATGGCTGGCCACGCGAGGACAGGGCGCACGGGCGCAACTGGAAAAGCTGGTCGATCCGGAACTGCTGCCGCACCTGCTCTACGGCCCCACGCAGCGCCGTAGCGTGCCGCCTGCCCTGCTGGCGCTGGGCTGGGTGCTTGCGGTGCTGGCGTTCGCCGGGCCGAGCTGGAGCCGCGTGGCGCAACCACTGTTTGCCGACCGTGCGGCGCAGGTGGTGGCGATCTCGCTGTCCGGGCACATGCTGGCGCGCGACGTGACGCCGAGCCGGCTCGATCGCGCGCGCTACAAGGTGCGCGATCTGTTCAGTGCCAATCGTGGCGGGCTCAACGGCCTGGTCGCCTACGCGGGCGAGGCGTTCGTGGTCGCGCCGCTGACCAGCGACGCCAACAGCCTCAACGACCTGCTCGACGCCCTTTCGCCCGACACCATGCCGGTCGAGGGCGACAATGCCGCCGCTGCGATCGCGCGCGGCACGGAGCTGATCCGCGACGCCAAGGTCGGTGGCGGCTCGCTCGTGCTGGTCACCGATGACGCGGGCACCGATGCCCTGCAGGCCGCCCGCCAGGCCCGCGCCGATGGCGTGCGCGTGTCGGTGCTGGGCGTAGGCACGAGCAAGGGCGGCCCGGTGCCGCTGGCCGAAGGCGGCTTCCTGCGCGATGCCAACGGCGAGGTCGCCATGGCCGCGCGCGACGATGCCGCGCTGGCCGCCCTCGCCGCGGCTGGCGGTGGCCACTACGTTCCGATGCGCGCGGACCACGCCGACATCGACGCGCTGCAGGCCCAGCTGCGCACCGGCGATGCCGATGCCGCCACCGGGCAGGCAAGCGCGCAGTGGGAAGACCGCGGCCCCTGGCTGCTGCTGCCGCTGCTGCCCCTGCTCGCACTGGCCTTCCGCCGCGGCTGGCTGTTGCTGCTGCCGCTGGCGTTGGTGCCGCTGATGGCGCCCACCCGCGCCGAAGCCGGCACCTGGCAGGACCTTTGGCAGCGCCGCGACCAGCAGGCGGCCCAGGCGTTGCGCGAAGGCCAGCCGAAGCAGGCGCTCGCGCTCGCCCGCGATCCGGCGTTGCGTGGCGCGGCCGCCTACCGCACCGGCGACTACGACAAGGCGATCGACGCCCTGCAACCGATCGACACCACGGACGCGCAGTACAACCTCGGCAACGCCCTGGCCAAGGCGGGCCGCTACCAGGACGCGCTGGCCGCCTACGACCGCGCGCTTGCACTCGATCCGGCCAACGCCGACGCCGCCGCCAACCGCAAAGCGGTCGAGGACTGGCTGCGCCGCCAGCCGCCGCCGCAGGATTCGGACGCCGACGCGCAAAACCAGAACGGCGACAAGTCTTCGCATTCGAAGCAGGGCCAGGGCGACGAGCAGTCGAAGAAGGACAGCCATGGCAATCGCCGCGGCGAGCAGCAGGACGGCAAGCAGGACAGCCAGGGCCAGCAGGGGAAGGGCCAGCAACAGCCCAACGCCCAGGGCAACCAGGACGGTGCGCGCAACGGCGAACAGCGTGAACAGCAGGGCGCCACCCGCCCGCTGACCGCGCAGGAACGGGCCGAACAGCAGGCACGCATGGCGCGCGCGGGCGAGGCGCTCAAGCAGCAGATGGATCGTGCGCTGGGCGACAAGGCCAAGGCTCAGGGCAGCGAGCACCAGCTCGGCGCGCTGGACAAGGACGACCCGCAGGCGCGCCTGCCGGCCGAACTGCGCCAGGCGCTGCAGCGCGTGCCGGACGACCCGGGCGCCTTGCTGCGACGCAAGTTCGAACTGGAATACCGCCAGCGCCACGGCGTGGCGAACCCGGAGGACCTGCCGTGAGGCGATGGATCGCGTGGTTCCTGCTCGTCCTGCTGCCGGTGCTGGCGCACGCGGCGCAGGTGCAGGCCTCGCTCGATCGCAGCCAGGTGCAGCTGGGCGAAACGGTCACGCTCAACCTGCGCGTCGAGGGCGGCGGCCTGGCGCAGGCGCCGGACCTGTCCGCGCTGGGCTCCGATTTCGAGGTCCTCGGCCGCTCCAGCAACACCAGCGTGAGCATCGCCAACGGCCAGCGCAGCATGCAGTTCACGATCGGCATTGCACTGCGGCCCACGCATGCCGGCCAGCTGACGATCCCGCCGCTGGACTTTGCCGGCGGGCACACCCAGCCGCTCACGCTGACGGTCACGCCGCCCGATGCCCGCGCCGCGGCCAACAGCGGCAAGGCGGTGTTTCTCGAAGCCGGCGCACAGCCGACCACGGTGCGCGTGGGCCAGCAATTGCTGTTCACCGTGCGGCTGTATTTCGCCGGCAGCCTGAGCAGCGGCTCGCTGGAGGATCCGCGGCTGCCCGGCATCGACGCGCGCCGGCTCGGAGACGACCTGGACTACGACGTGGTACGCGGCGGTCGCGCCTACCACGTGATCGAGCGGCGCTACGCGCTGATTCCGCAGCACGCCGGCACCATGGACATCCCGCCGCTGCAGTTCCAGGGCGAACTGATCGATCCGACCGACCCGGACAGCTTCTTTGCCATGGGCACGCCCGCAACGGCGGCGTCGCCCGCCGTTTCGATCGACGTGCAACCGGTACCGGCCAAGTGGGGCAGCAGCGCCTGGCTGCCGGCGCGCGCGCTGAGTCTGACCCTGGAGGGCATCCCCGCCGACGGCAAGGCGCGTGTCGGCCAACCGCTGGACCTGGCGATGACCCTGCAGGCGACCGGCCTGCCTTACGAGGCCTTGCCTGCGCTGAGCCTGCCGGACCTCAAGGGTGCCACGGTCTATCCCGACAAGCCGGTGACCGGCACCCGCAGCGACGGCCAGTGGCTGATCGGCCGGCGCCAGCAGAACTTCGCCGTGGTCCCCAGCCAGGTCGGCACGCTCACCATTCCGGCGATCACGCTCAAGTGGTGGAACGTGCAGAGCGGCCAGGCCGAGGAAGCGCGCATCGCGGCGCATACGCTGACCGTGCTTCCCGCGGCGGCCGGCTCGGCCGCGCCGGCGGCGAGTGCGCCCGCGCCGGCGAGCTCCGCGCCCGCGACAGTCGCCGTGGCGACACCAGCCACGGCCGGGTCGGGCCGCGCGCCCGCCTGGCGCGTGCTGGTGCTGGTTGCCGTCGCCGTGCTGCTGCTCGGCGGTGCGCTGGCCGCGTGGTGGATCTGGCGTCGGCGCGTGCATCCGGACGCCGGTGCAGTGGTGTCCGCCACCCCGTCCCACCGTGCGCTGCGCCTGGCGTTCCTCGCTGCGGCGCGCGGAAGCGACGCGGCTGCCCAATCGCACGCGCTGCTCGCCTGGGCGCGCGCGGAACGGCCGGGGCTGGCCGGTCTGGGTGCGCTCGGCGAGGCGCTGGCATCGGTCGCCCAGCGCGAGGCGGTCGAAGCGCTGCAGCGGCGCCGCTTCGCCGCGGACGCAAGCGAAGCGGCCCCCGACCTGGCAAGCGCGTTCCGGCAGGGCTTCCAGTGGCGCGAGCCGCCCACCGGCGAGGAACCGCCGCTGCCGCCGCTCTACCCGTTCAAGCTGCGTTGAACACGCGCTGCCACAGTTGCGTCATCGCTCCATTGAGGAAGCACACACGCACGTCCATCGCCGGCGCGGACAGCCGGGCGAGCGTCCTGCGCAGACTGGCGCAGGCGACCTCGGCGGCGAGTTCCGGCGGGTAGCCGTAGGCGCCGCAGCTGATCGCGGGAAAGGCGATCGAGCGCAGGCCATGCTCGCCCGCCAGCTCCAGCGCGTTGCGGTAACAGGCGGCGAGCAGTTCCGGTTCGCCGTGGCCGCCGCCGCGCCAGACCGGTCCCACCGTGTGGATCACGCAGGTGGCCGGGAGGTCGAAGCCCGGGGTGATACGGGCCTCACCGGTCGGGCAGCGCACGTCGGTCGCAGCTTCCGGCAGCGCCCGGCAGGCCTCCAGCAGGCGGGGGCCGGCCGCGCGATGGATCGCGCCGTCGACGCCCCCGCCGCCGAGCAGTTGGCGGTTGGCGGCGTTGACGATGGCATCGACCGCAAGGCGGGTCAGGTCGACAGTAAGCAGGGTAATGGACATGGACAATAGTGTTTCGCGCAGGTCGCGCTTTATGCTCTGGCTTGGGACGGGAGATGCATAACAAGATGAAACCGGAAGACATTCCGTTCGGTTACCTGCTCAGCGACGTCACCTTGCTGTTCCGCAAGCATTTCGATCGGCGTGCTGTGCGCTTCGGGCTGACCCGCGCGCAGTGGCGGGCGATCAAGATGCTGCATCACCGCGAGGAAAACCTGCGCCAGACCGAGCTTGCCGAACTGCTCGAAATGGAACCCATTGCGGTAGGCCGCGTGATCGACCGCCTGCAGGCAGCAGGCTTCGTCGAGCGGCATCCCGATCCGAAGGACCGGCGCGCCTGGCGATTGCACCTGACGCCGCGTGCGCGCGCGGTGATCGACGACATGCAGGACATCGGCCGCGGGCTTCGCAAGGACGCCACCGCCGGCATCAGCGCCGAGGAGCTCAGCCAGGCGTTGGCGGTGATTGGCCGGATCAAGGACAACCTGCAATCGCTGGATCAGGGCGAAAACGGCGCCGACTAGGCCCTATGGCAGGGGGACTGGCTGCCGGGTTCGCCGAAAATGGCTGCGACAGGTAAACCCCTGGCCGGCTGCCGCGTTGTGGCAGGTTCGCCCGAAGGTAACGACCTGCCCGCGCGCTGACCGCACGGGGCCCGAATCGAACGCTCGCATGTCCCCGAAAAAAATCCTGCTCCTCCTGGCCGTCCTCGTGCTCGTCGCCGCCGGCGTGCGTGTCGCCTGGCGAGCGGATTCGGCCGCGCCAGCCGATGCGAAACCGGCGGCCCGTGCCGTACCGGTCCAGGTGGCGGTGGCCCGGCAGGGCGACCTGGACCTTTCGCTGACGCTGGTCGGCCGCGCCGAGGCGTGGTCCAGCGTGACCGTGCGTTCGCAGGTTTCCGGCCAGCTCGAATCGCTCGCCTTCCAGCCGGGCAGCCGGGTGAAGAGGGGCCAGCTGCTGGCCAGGCTCGACACCCGCCTGCTGCAGGCACAGCTGGACCAGGCGCGCGGTCTGGTCGCACGTGACCAGGCGCAACTTAAGAAGGCCCAGGCCGACCGAAAGCGCTACGCCGACATGCTGGGCAAGGGCTACGTATCCAAGGCCGATTTCGACACCTATCAGGCCAACCTCGCCGTGGCGCAGGCCACGCTGCAGGGCGACCGCGCCGCGCAGGAACTGGCCCAGGCCAACCTCGACTTCGCCAGGATCGTCGCGCCGTTCGACGGCGTCACCGGCGCGCCGCTGGTCTGGCCCGGCGCGCAGGTCAGCGCGCAGACCACCGACATCGTGGTGCTCAACCAGGTGCAGCCGATCCGGGTCGCGTTCAGCCTGCCGGAGGCGAGCCTTGGCGCCGTGCGTGAGGCGCTGGCGCGTGGGCCGGTCACCGTGCACGCGACCGTACCCGGCCAGTCGACTTCGCTCGCTGGCACGCTGCAGTTCATCGACAACGCCGTGGACAACACCACCGGCACCATCCTGCTCAAGGCGCGCTTCGAGAACCCCGACATGCGCCTGACGCCGGGGCAGTTCGCGCAGGTCAGGCTGCCCACCACGCGTATCCGCAATGCGGTGTCGGTGCCGGTGACTGCGCTGCAGAGTTCCTCGCGCGGCCGCTTCGTCTTCGTGGTCGGGCCGGACGATACCGTCGCGCAACGCTACGTCACCACCGGGCCGGCGGCGGGCGGGCAGCAGGTCATCGCCACCGGGCTGAAGGCCGGCGAGCGGGTGGTGACCGAAGGGCAGATGCTGCTGGTCGACGGGACGAAAGTCCGTGTGGCCTCGTAGCCACGTCGCTCCCTCTCCCCCGTGTTTCATGAAGGATGGGGGAGAGAGCCGGGGTGAGGGGCCGGGGCTCGCGGGGATGTGGCGGCTGTCCCGATTCAAAAAGCCATACCCCTGCGAACCAACAACCGCTATCGCAAGAGCCTCCCCTCACCCCACCCCTCTCCCCGCAGGGGAGAGGGAGCTGTGTGTCGCCACTGATTTGATTACCCCATGAACATCCCCCAGCTCTGCATCCGCCGCCCGGTGATGACCACGCTGCTGATGGCCGCGCTGCTGGTGTTCGGCATCGTGGCCTACCCGCGGCTGCCGGTGAACGAGCTGCCGAACGTCGACTTCCCGACCATCAGCATCAGCGCCAGCCTGCCCGGCGCCTCGCCGGAGACGATGGCCTCGGCGGTCGCCACGCCGCTGGAAGGCAAGCTCTCGACCATCGCCGGCATCGAATCGATGAGCTCGACCAGCGCGCTGGGGTCGACCTCGATCACGCTGACTTTCGAGCTGGACCGCAACATCGATGCCGCTGCGCAGGACGTGCAGGCGGCGATCTCCTCGGCCCAGCGCCAGCTGCCCAGGGAGATGACCACGCCGCCGACGTTCCGCAAGGTCAACCCCGCCGACGCGGCGATCCTGTACCTGGCAATGAGCTCCTCCACGCTGCCGCTCACCCAGGTGGACGAGTACGCCGAGACCGAGCTTGCGCAGCAGCTTTCGATGGTCGACGGCGTGGCGCAGGTGAACGTGTACGGCTCGCAGAAGTACGCCGTGCGCATCAGCCTGGATCCCGACAGGCTCGCCGCCAGCGGGATCGGCATCGACCAGGTGCAGGCGGCGGTGGCCAATGCCAACGTCAACAGGGCCACGGGATCCCTCTACGGGCAGCGCCAGCAGCTGCCGATCCGAAGCGACGGCCAGCTCGAACGCGCGGCCGCCTACAACGACGTGGTGGTGGCCTACCGCAACGGCGCGCCGGTGCGCGTGGGCGATGTAGGCGAGGCGCGCGACAGCGTGCAGGACGACCAGAAGGCGAGCTGGTTCAACGGCGAGCGTGCCATCGTGCTCGCGATCCAGCGCCAGCCCGGCGCCAACACGGTCGAGACGGTCGACCGCATCAAGAAGGTGTTGCCAGGTTTCGAAGCTGGCCTGCCGCCCTCGGTGAAACTGCAGGTGCTGTACGACCGCTCGCAGTCGATCCGCGCCTCGGTCGACGACGTGCAGTTCACCCTGGTGCTCGCCGGCGTGCTGGTCGTGCTGGTGATCTACCTGTTCCTGGGCAACCTGTCGGCCACGCTGATTCCCGCGGTGGCGCTGCCGATCTCGGTGATCGGCACGTTCGGAGTCATGTATGCGCTCGGCTACAGCCTGGACAACCTCTCGCTGCTGGCGCTCACGCTCGCGGTCGGCTTCGTGGTCGACGATGCGATCGTGATGCTGGAAAACATCGTGCGCCACATCGAGGCCGGCGAGGCGCCCTACGACGCCGCGGTCAGGGGCGCTGGCGAGATCGGCTTCACCATCTTCTCGATGACGCTTTCGCTGATCGCGGTGTTCATCCCGGTCATGTTCATGGGCGGCATCGTGGGGCGGCTGTTCCACGAGTTCGCGGTGGTGATCAGCGTGGCGATCCTGATCTCCGGCGTGGTGGCAATCACGTTGACGCCGATGCTGTGCAGCCGCTTCGTCCGGGCGCACGACCATGAGGCCAGGAACTGGCTGGTCGGCGGCTTCGACCGGGGCTTCAACGCCGTCCACCGGCGCTACCTGGGCAGCCTGCGCTGGTGCATGGACCGCCCGCGGCTGGTGCTGGCCGCCTTCGTGGCGAGCCTCGTCGTCACCGCGCTGCTGTTCGTGGTCGCGCCGAAGGATTTCATCCCCGCCGGCGACAGCGGCCAGCTGCGCGTCAACACCGAAGGGCCGGAGGACATCTCCTACGACGCCATGGTCGCGCGCCAGCGGGAACTGGCCGACATCGTGGCGAAGGATCCGAACCTCGCCGGCTACATGTCCAGCGTCGGCGCGGGCGGCTCGCGCGCCACCGTCAACAACGGCTCGATCCTGCTGCTGCTCAAGCCGGCCAGCCAGCGTGCGCTCGACGTCGACGGCGTGATGGAAGAGCTGCGCCGCAAGTTCGCCGAAGTGCCGGGCATCCGCACCTACATCCAGAACCCGCCGGCCATCCGCGTGGGTGGCCGGCAGAGCAAATCCGAGTACCAGTACACGCTGCAGTCGATCGACATCGATGCCCTGTACGACTGGTCGGCCAAGGTCACCCACGCCTTCGCCGCGCTACCGGGGTTCCAGGACGTCACCAACGACCTGGACCTCAACAGCCCCTCGATCGTGGTCCGGGTCAATCGCGACAAGCTCGCCCCGCTCGGTCTCACCATGGCGCAGGTGCAGGACGCGCTCGGCGCCGCCTTCGGCGAGAACCAGGTCTCCACCATCTACGGCGCGGCCAGCCAGTACTGGGTGATCCTGCAGGTCAAGCGCGCGCTGCAGGACGACCCGGCCGTGCTCTCGCGCCTGTACGTCACCTCCGACACCGGCAAGGCGGTGCCACTGGATACGGTGGCCAGCTTCGCGCGCAAGCCGCAGGTGCTCACCGTCAACCACCAGGGCCAGCTGCCGGCGGTGACCGTGTCGTTCAACCTGGCGCCCGGCGTGAGCCTGAGCGAGGCGGTCGGCGCCATCGAAGCGTCCATGGGAAAAATCGGCCTGCCGGCCACCATCAGCGGTTCGATCCAGGGCACCGCGCAGGCCTTCGCCGATTCGATGCAGGGCATGGGCCTGTTGCTGTTGCTCGCGGTGTTCGTGATCTACCTGGTGCTGGGCATCCTGTACGAGAGTTTCATCCATCCGCTGACGATCCTTTCCGGCCTCCCGGCGGCGGCGGTCGGCGCGCTGCTCACGCTGGTGCTGTTCGGCGCATCGCTGGACCTGTTCGCGTTCGTCGGCATCGTGATGCTGATCGGCATCGTCAAGAAGAACGCGATCATGCTGATCGATTTCGCGCTGGAGCGGCAGCGCGAGGAAGGCATGGCGCCCTCACAAGCCATCTTCGACGCCTGCCGCGTACGCTTCCGGCCGATCATGATGACCACCATGGCCGCCTTCGCCGGCACGCTACCGATCGCCGTCGGCGTCGGCGCCGGCGCCGACGTGCGCCGCCCGCTGGGGCTGGCGGTGGTCGGTGGCCTGGTCGTCTCGCAGGTGCTGACGCTGTACCTGACCCCGGTGATCTACCTTTACCTGGACCGCCTGCAGCAGCGCTTCGCGCGCAAGCCCGCGCCGCTGCCGGATTGAAGCGATCCTGCAGGACCGGCGACCCCGCGTCAGCCGCCTGAGGCTGTGCAGTCTCTGCCGACCGGCATCCAAGCACGCGGGGTGCTGTTGGGCTAGGGTGGAAGACCGATCAGGAGATTTCTCTCATGCCTCGTATCGCCATCGCCTCGCTGATGATCCTCTTCGCCCTTGCCGGCGCCGGTTGCGCGACGCGCGCGAGCGAACCGGGCATGCTCGACGATGCCGCGTTGGCCGCCTATGCGGCCAAGCCCTTCGACAAGCGGGCGATGATGGGAACAACCGCCGAACTCGGCCGCAACCACGGGGTTTCCGTGGTGGCCGAGTTTCCGTGTGCGGACGTCTGTCCGCAGTACACCGTGCGGATCATCCACTACCGTTTGCCCGAAGGCAGCGACTGCACCGCTGCCGGTGGCGTGGAGAAGACCGTCGCGGTACCGGTCGCGATCGCGGTGCTGCCCCGGACCTTCTGCGTACCGAAGGTGCTGGTGGAAAGCGGGGCCTACTACACCCGTTAGCGGCAGGCCGCACAGGGTGGGCCCAAGCCCGCCCTGTGCGCTGCCACGCGGATGGTCAGTCGCCCGCGCCGTCGTCGGCGAAGGCGCCGGGGGCGGAGCCGAAGTCGCCGTCGGCCTGGGCGGCCATGTACGAGAACGCTGCGTATACGGCCACGTTCTGCGCCAGGTCCTTCGGGTCGATCTTGTCGAAGGTGTCGTTGGCGGTGTGGTGCCAGTCGAAGTAATAGGTGCCGTCCTGGGTCAGCGACAGCGCGGCCATGCCCTTGCCGTGCATCTGCGACAGGTCCGAGCCGCCGCCGCCAGGGCGCTTGGCGTCATAGGCCACGCCGATCGGCGCGAGCACCTTGGCGATCTGCTCGATGGCACCGCGCGCCTCGGGCTTGACGCTCGCGCTCATGCGCCACACTCGGCCCGAGCCGAAATCCGACTCGGTGCCGAGCTGGAATTTGCGCACCTCGCCCGCGTGTTTCTCCGCGTACGCACGGCCGCCCCACAAGCCCATTTCCTCGTTGGCGAAGGCGATCACGCGGATGGTGCGGTCCGGCCGCTGCGGCAGATCGTGGATCAGCTTGGCGGCACCCATGGCGATGGCCACGCCCGCGGCGTCGTCGATCGCGCCGGTACCCAGGTCCCAGGAATCGAGGTGGCCGCCGATGGCGACGACCTGGTCGGGATACTTCGCGCCGGTGATCTCGCCGATCACGTTGGCGCCGGTGTATTCGCCCTCGATGCCGCAGTCGAGATCCAGCTTCACCGTGACCGGCTTGCCGTAGGCGAGCACGCGCTCGAGCTGGTCGGCATCGGGGTTGGACAGCGCGGCGGCCGGAATCTTCCTGGCCGGGTCGCGGAAGCCGGTGACGCCGGCGTGCGGCGTGCGGCTCTGCGGATCGGTGCCGGCCGAGCGCAGCAGGAAGCCTGCCGCGCCCTTGGCCTGGGCGATCACCGGGCCCTGCGTGCGGATTGCCGAGCCCATGCCGTAGTCATGGCCGTCCTTGTGCCGCTGCATGCGGAAGCCGATATAGACGATCTTGCCCCTGATGGCGGACGGATCGGCCGCCTTGAGCGCGTCGAGGCTGTCGAACTTCACCACCTGAGCGGTGAGGCCGCCCTTGGGCGTGCCCGGCGAATAGCCCAGCGCGGTCAGCACCAGCGACTGCGGAAAGGGCGAGACGATCGCGCCGCTCTCGCTGTGGCGCACCCACTTCGGATAGGTGACCGGCTCGGTGTAGACCTTGTCGAAGCCCAGCTCCCTGAACTTGGCGATCGCCCAGTCCACGCCGCGCTTGTCCGCCGGGCTGCCGGCCAGCCGCTGGCCGACCTCGGTGGTGAGCGATTCGGCGATGCGATACGCGGTGTCGTCGTGCATCGCCTTGTCGCGCAGCTGTATGGCCGTCTTCACGGCCGCGGCCGGGATGGAGGTATCGGCGGCACTGGCCACGCCACTGGCCAGCAGCAGGCTGGCGGCGAGCAAGGTGAGGGAAAAACGGCGCATCGGGTGAACTCCGCTGGGGATGAACAACCCATTATTGGGGGCTCGCCCGGGTAAGGCGTAGGCCAGAAGTCAGGGGGCCGGGCAACGGATGGTGTCGCGACTGCGTGCAGCCACCCTTGCCCGTGTCCCGGCCCGTTTGCGATCTATCGCCGTTCCTTCAGCAGGTCGCGAATTTCGGTCAGCAGCGCCACGTCCGCCGGCGGCTCGACCGGCTTGGCCGCCTCATCGGCCTGTTGCTGCTTGTGGCTGAGGCGATTGATCGCCTTGACCAGCAGGAACACCGCAAAGGCAATGATCAGGAAGGTGATGATCGTATTGACGAAGGCGCCGTAGTTGATCGCCACTTCGGCGGTCTTGCTGGCGGGGTCGGCCGGCTTCAATACCCACTTGAGGCGCGAGAAGTCGACGCCCCCGGTGACCAGTCCGATCGGCGGCATGATCACATCGTTGACCAGCGACGTGACGATCTTGCCGAACGCGCCGCCGATCACCACGCCCACGGCCAAGTCAACGACGTTGCCACGCATGGCGAATGTCTTGAATTCCTGCAGCATGCCCATCCCAGTGCCTCCGGTTGCGGTTGCGGTTGTGGTGTACGGGCTCCTGGCCCGTCGGTGATCAGGCGATCCTTCCGTCCAGCACGGCGATGCCTTCAAGTTCGGCATGAAAACGGTCGCCGCGGTGGAGCGCCGCGACACCGGCCGGCGTGCCGGTGAACAGCAGGTCGCCCGGCTTGAGCTCGAACAGCCTGGACAACGCCGCGATGATCGCCGGTACGTCGTGGATCATGTCCGCAAGCGTGGCCTGCTGGCGCAGCACGTCGTTCACTTCCAGGCTCAGCCGTGTCTGCGGGCCAGGCCGGCCGTGTTCGGCCGGACGCAGCGCCGAGACCGGCGCGGAATGGTCGAACGCCTTGGCCACGTCCCAGGGGTGGCCCTTGGCCTTGGCCTGCGCCTGCAGGTCACGCCGGGTGAGGTCCAACCCCACGCCGTAGCCGAACACCAGCGTCTGGGCCAGATCGGGCGTGAGGTCGCGCCCGCCGCCGGCCAGCGCCACCACCATCTCCACCTCGTGGTGCAGTTCGGCGGTGGCGCTGGGATAGGGCACGTCGGCACCGTCGGTGACCACCGCATCGGCCGGTTTGCAGAAGAACATCGGCTGTTCGCGGTCGACCGTGGCGCCCATCTCGCGCGCGTGGTCGGCGAAGTTGCGGCCGATGCAGAAGATCCGGCGTACCGGGAAGCGGTCGTCGCTGCCGAGCACCGGCAGGCTGGGGACGGCGGGCAGGGGGATGGCGTAGCGCATCGCGCGAGCCTAGCAGACCGCACCGTCGCCCGGACGCCAAGGCACGCGCCACGGCCGGGCGCCTTCAGGCCAGTCCCGGGCCCGCGTGACACCTGTCATTGCCGATGGCTGATGGCGCAACCTGCCGCCCGGCGCCGGTTTGCCGCATCTTTCGTCTTCGCGCAGGGGACGATGGAAAACCAAGGCATGGACAACGGGGAACTGCTCAGGCAGCTGAAGATCGACCGCGGCCACCGTGAAGCGGTGAGCACCGCGCCCGTGCGCTGGCCGTGGATCGCCGGCGCGGCGGCGCTGGTGCTGCTGGCGGTGGGCATCGGTGGCTGGTGGATGCTCGCCAACCGGCCGCTGGCGGTGCAGACGGTCACGGCCGCGGCGCCCGGCGGCGCCGAGGCAGGGGCGGTGCTGCAGGCCACCGGTTACGTCACTGCACGGCGCCAGGCGACCGTCTCGGCGCAGATCACCGGCACGCTCACCGACGTGCTGATCGAGGAAGGCGACCACGTCACCAAGGGCCAGGTGCTGGCGCGGCTGGAGGACAGCGCCTACCGCGCCAACCTCGACGCCGCCCAGGCCGGCGCCCGCGCGGCGCAGGCGCAGGTGGGCCAGCTCCAGGTACAGCTGATCCAGGCCCGGCACGATGCGGCCCGGCAGGACGCGCTGGTCGGCCGCGGTCTCGTGGCGAAGCAGGCGGCCGAGCAGGCGCACACCCAGGTCGACGCGCTCGCCGCCCAGCTCGACGCGCAGCGCCGCCAGGCCGAGGCCGCGCAGGCGCAGGCGCAGGTGGCCCAGGTGGACTTCGACTACACCGTGGTGCGCGCGCCGTTCGACGGCGTGGTCACCGACAAGGCCGCGCAGGTCGGCGAGATCATCTCGCCGCTGTCGGCCGGCGGCGGCTTCACCCGCACCGGCGTGGGCACGATCGTCGATATGGATTCCCTCGAGGTCGATGTCGACGTCAACGAGGCCTACATCGGCCGCGTCAAGCCGCACATGCCCGCCGAGGCGGTGCTGGACGCCTACCCGGACTGGCGCATCCCGGCGCACGTGATCGCCATCGTCCCCGCCGCCGACCGCGGCAAGGCGACGGTGAAGGTGCGCGTGGCGCTGGAGAACAAGGACCAGCGCATCGTGCCGGACATGGGCGTACGGGTGTCGTTCCTGGAAGCGCGGCCCAAGGCCACCGCGCAGGCGCCACGCGGCGTGCTGGTGCCCGCGGCGGCGATCGCGCAGCGCGACGGGCACGAGGTGGTGTTCGTGGTGCAGGGCGAGCGCGTGCAGCAGCGGCCCGTGCAATCACAGGCACGCGGCGACCAGCGCCTGGTGTCCGAAGGCGTGCAGCCCGGCGAGACGGTGGTGGTGTCGCCGCCGGCCGAACTGCGCGACGGCACGGCGGTACGTGTCGAGAACAAGCAGTCCTGAACGTCGAATGCAGTGGCGGGCGCCCGCTGGCGGACGCGCGCGAAGGCTCGAGCAAACCATTACGGCTGACCGGAGAAAGCCCATGGGCAACCTGATCGAAACCCGCGACCTGGCCAAGGTCTACACGCGCGGCAAGCAGAAGGTCGAAGTGCTTCACCACATCGACCTGGACATCGCCGAGGGCGACTTCCTCGCCCTGATGGGCCCCTCGGGCTCGGGCAAGACGACCTTGCTGAACCTGATCGGCGGGCTGGATACGCCCTCCGCCGGCGTCATCAGCGTCGGCGGCCAGCGCATCGACCAGCTAGGCGCCGGTGCGCTTGCCAAGTGGCGTGCGGCCAACGTCGGCTTCGTGTTCCAGTTCTACAACCTGATGCCGATGCTCTCGGCGCAGCGCAACGTCGAGCTGCCGCTGCTGCTGACCAGGCTGTCCTCGGCCGAGCGGCGCCAGCGCGCCTCGATCGCGCTGCAGCTGGTGGGCCTGGCCGAGCGTGCCTCGCACAAGCCCAGCGAGCTGTCCGGTGGCCAGCAGCAGCGCGTGGCAATCGCCCGCGCGATCGTGTCCGATCCCACCTTGCTGGTGTGCGACGAGCCGACCGGCGACCTCGACCGCCAGTCCGCCGAGGACGTGCTGGGCCTGCTGCGCACGCTCAACCGCGAGCACGGCAAGACCATCGTGATGGTCACCCACGACCCCAAGGCCGCCGAGTACGCCAACCACACGCTGCACCTGGACAAGGGCACGCTGGTCGAGCAGGCGTTGGCCTGAGGAGGCTCGCATGAAATACCTGCACCTGATCTGGGCCGCGCTGTGGCGGCGCAAGACGCGCACGATCCTCACGCTGGTATCGATCCTGGCGGCGTTCCTGCTGTTCGGCATGCTCGACGGCGTGCGCACCAGCTTCGCCAACGCGGGCAAGAGCGCCGCCGGCGCCGAGCGCCTGCAGACCGGCTCGAAGCTTTCCTTCATCGAGACCCTGCCGCAGTCGCTGCAGGCGCGCATGGAGCAAGTGCCGGGCGTGAAGATGGTGGCCTACGCCAACTGGTTCGGCGGCGCCTACCAGGACCCGCACAACCAGATCTTCACCTTCGCGGTGAGCGACAACTACGTGGACATGTACCCGGAGGTCGCGGTTTCGCCGGCCGAACGCAAGGCCTTTGAACAGACCCGCACCGGCGTGCTGGTCGGTGACCTGCTGGCGAAGAAGTACCACTGGAAGGTCGGCGACAAGCTGCCGTTGCAGTCGAACATCTTTCCCAATCGCGACGGCAGCAAGAACTGGAGCTTCGACATCGTCGGCGTGATGCACTCGGCCAAGCCGGACGACAAGCAGATGCTCCAGGGCGGCATCCTGATGCACTGGAAGTACTTCGACGAGTCCAACCCGTACAACCGTGGCCGGGTGGGCTGGTACGTCACCCGCGTGAACGACGCCAGCCAGTCGGACCGCGTGGCCAACGCGATCGACGCGCTGTCGGCCAACTCGGACCACGAAACCCGGACGATGACCGAGCAGGCCGCGTTCGCGCAGTACATCAAGCAGATGGCCGACGTCGGCTTCATCGTCATCTCGATCATGGGCGCGGTGTTCTTCACCCTGCTGCTGCTGACCGGCAACACGATGGCGCAGGCGGTACGCGAGCGCACCTCGGAACTGGCCGTGCTCAAGACGATCGGCTTCTCCAGTACGAGCGTGCTGGGCCTGGTGCTGGCCGAGTCGGTGGCGCTGGTGCTGCTGGGCGGCGTGCTGGGCCTGGGCCTGGCCGCGCTGCTCGGTCCGGTGCTCAGCGCCGGCAGCGGCGGGATGGTCAGCATGCCGCCGGTGCCGGCGAGCAGTTGGGCGATCGGCGTCGCGCTGATGCTGGCGATCGGCCTGCTGGTCGGCGTGCTGCCCGCGATGCGTGCGATGCGCCTGAACATCGTCGATGCACTGGCCGGGCGCTAAGGAGAAACCCATGAAATCGTTTCTGCGTGGAATCCTGCTCGCCCTCGTGGTGGTGGCGAGCATCGTGGCCTGGGCCGCGCTGCCCTGGCCCGTGTTGCTGGCGCTGGCGGTGCTGTTCCTCCTGTGGATGCAACTGACCCGCGCCGGCCGGCAGGCCGGTTCGGCCACCAGCGTGGGCGTGAGCACGCTGCCCCAGCGCATCGGCTCGTCCTCGGTGGTGGTGGTCGGCATCGCCGGCGTGGTGGCGGTGCTGGTGTCGCTGCTGGCGATGGGCGTGGGCTACAGCGAGGCGCTCAGCAACAGCGGCAGCGCCGATACCGCCATCGTGATGCGCGGTGGTTCGGCCTCGGAAGTCTCCTCGGTACTCGAACACGATGCCATCGTCGCCATCGCCGAGGCGCCGGGCATTGCGCGCGACAAGGCCGGCAAGCCGATCGCCTCGCCCGAGCTGGTGGTCGCGGCCAACCTGCCGCTCAGCGACGGCAGCGGCGACGAGGGCAGCGTGCAGTTGCGCGGCGTGGGCGACCAGGCCTGGGCAGTGCGCCCCGAGGTGAAGATCATCGCCGGGCGCACGTTCAAGCCGGGCCTGCGCGAGCTGGTGGCCGGCAAGGGCGCGCAGCGCCAGTTCGCGGGGCTGGCGCCGGGAAGCCAGATCAAGCTGGGCAGCCAGATGTGGACGGTGACCGGCATCTTCGCCTCCGGCAACGCCACCGATTCGGAATTGTGGAGCGATGCCGACGTGGTCGCTTCGGCGTACCGGCGCGGCAGCAGCCGCACCTCGGTGTTCGCCCGGCTGACCGGCGCCAACGCCTTCGACGGATTCAAGGCTGCGTTCAAGGGCGACCCGCGCCTGCAGGTGGACGTGGAGACCACCCTCGACTACTTCAGCAAGCAGTCCGAGCAGACCAGCCAGGCGATCAGGATCATCGGCATCGTGGTGGGCGTGATCATGGCGATCGGCGCGGTGTTCGGCGCGCTCAACACCATGTTCGCCGCGGTCGCCGGCCGCGCCCGCGAGATCGCCACGCTGCGCGCGATCGGGTTCCGCGGCACGCCGGTGGTGGTCGCGGTGATGCTCGAAACCATGCTGCTTGCGCTGGTCGGCGGCGTGCTCGGCGGGTTGCTGGCGTGGCTGGCGTTCAACGGCTTCGCCGCCTCGACGCTCGCCGCGGGTACCACCGCGCAGATGAGCTTCCAGTTGCACGTGACGCCGGCCCTGCTCTGGACGGGGATCAAATGGGCGCTGGCGATCGGCTTCATCGGTGGCCTGTTCCCGGCCGTGCGCGCGGCACGGCTGCCGGTGACTACGGCCCTGCGCGAGTCCTGAGCCCAAAAACGTAGGGTGGGCTTCAGCCCACCATCCCCTCTCGCGAACGGGTGGATGGTGGCCACCCTGCATGCCTGCCGTCACCCGGGCATCAGCGGCGGAACGTAGGCCAGCGTCAGTCCCAGCGCCCACAGCAGGCCCAGCACCAGCGGCACATGCACCAGCAGCTGGATGAAGGTGAAACCGACCACGTCGCGCGCCTTCAGCCCGAGTACGCCCAGCAGCGGCAGCATCCAGAACGGGTTGACCAGGTTGGGCAGCGCCTCGGCGGCGTTGTAGACCTGCACCGCCCAGCCCAGGTGCACGTGCAGGTCGCGGGCCGCCTGCATCACGTAGGGCGCCTCGACCAGCCACTTGCCGCCCCCCGAGGGCACGAAGAAGCCCAGCACCGCCGAGTAGCTGCCCATCACCAGCGGAAAGCTGTCGGTGCTCGCCACGCGCACGAACACGCTGGCCAGGCGGTGTGCCAGCGTGGCGCCGTCGGCGCCGGGCGCGTGGGTGAGCAGGGCGGCGATGCCGCCGTAGAGCGGGAACTGGATCAGCACGCCGGCGGTACTGGGCACCGCGCGCGCCACCGCATCCAGAAAGCTGCGCGGGCGCCAGTGCAGCAGCAGGCCAACGGTGAGGAACAGCAGGTTGTAGGTGTTCAGGTCGGCGATCGCCACGGCCGCCGGCAGGCTGGCGAAGCGCCGCAGCAGCCAGCCCAGCCCCAGCACGCCGACCAGCAGCGAGAGCAGCGGGCTGTACTCGAGCCATTCGCCCGGCCGCGTGCGTGGCGGCAGCACGGGCAGCGCGTCCGCATCGGCCACGCCGCAATCGCGGGCGCTGCGCACACCTTCGCCGGTCGGCGTGGTGAACCAGCACACCAGCAGCGACACGGCGATCAGCACCGCGGTGAGCAGCAGCGACTGCCACAGGAAGATCGTCTGGGTGAACGGCAAGACCCCGGTGATCGCCAGCAATCCCGGCGGCATGCTGGCGGGGTTGGCCTGCAGCTGCGCGGCGGACGAGGAAAGACCCATCGCCCACACCGCGCCCAGTCCAAGGTAGGCCGCGGCGCCGGCGGCGCGGTAGTCCATCGCCAGGTCGTCGCGGCGCGCCAGCGCGCGCACCAGCAGCCCGCCGAAGACCAGCGAGAAACCCCACGACAGCAGCGAGGCGAGCATGCTGACCAGCGCCACGTAGCACACGGCGCCGCGGCCGCTTTTCGGCACGCGCGCCAGCGCATCGATCAGCCGCGCCACGATCGGCGCGCTCGCCACCACGTAACCGCCGATCACCACGAACGCCATCTGCATGGTGAACGGGATCAGGCTCCAGAAGCCGTCGCCGAAGGCCTGCACGGTCGTCGCGGGCGTGGCGCCGAAACCCAGCGCGAGCAGCGCAGCCAGTACCAGGCCGAGTGCGGCGAACACCCAGGCGTCGGGAAACCAGCGTTCCGACCAGGCCGCACTGCGCAACGCCGCGCCTGCGAGCAGACCTTGCTGCGAGGAGTCCATGCCGTGCTCCGTTGCCTTCGCCAGCCGGCATGGTGGCACGGAGGAATCCCCTGTAGGAGCGCCCTTGGGCGCGACCGCATGGCATCCCGGTCGCGCCCAAGGGCGCTCCTACATGGGCTTCGCCTAGCGTGTGGGCTTCTTCGCCAGCGTGATCACGCCAACGCCCACCAGGATGATCGCCATTCCGCCCAGGTCGTACGGCCCCACGTGCTCGCCGGCCAGCAGCACGCCGAACAGCACCGCCACCGGCGGGTTGACGTAGGCGTAGCTGGTCGCCAGCGCCGGACGCGCGTGCTTGAGTACGTAGAGATACGCGCTGAAGGCGATGATCGAACCGAACAGCGCCAGGTACACCAGGGCCGCCGTGGCGCGCACGGTGGGATGGGCCGGCAGGTGTTCGCCGGTGCCTAAGCCGACCAGCAGCAGCGCGACGCTGGCGCAGAGCATCTGCGCGGCGGTGTTCATCGGACCGGGCGGCATGTCCTGGCGTTTGCTCCAGGCCGAGCCGAAGGCCCAGCTCATCGCCGCCACGATCAGCGCGAGTGCGCCCAGCCGCGAACCCGAAAGCCCGCTGCCCAGGTTCAGCACGACCACGCCGGCGAAGCCGATCAGCAGGCCGACCGTCTCGCGGCGGCTCGGCCACTGGCCGTACATGCCGGAGAACACGGCAGCGAACAACGGCATGCTCGCCACCGCCACCGCGGCGATGCCCGAACTCACGCTCTGTTCGGCGTAGCACACCAGGCCGTTGCCACCGAGCAGCAGCAGCACGCCGGTCACCGCTGCATTGCGCCATTGCCGCCGCGTCGGCGGGCGCACGCCGCGCAGGCGCAGGAAGCCGTACATCGCCAGGCCGGCGCCGAGGAAGCGCACGCCGGCGAGCAGGAAGGGCGGGTAGCTCTCCAGCGCGTAGCGGATGCCCAGGTAGGTCGAGCCCCAGACCACGTACAGCGCGAGCAGGCCGAGCGGGATCAGCAGGCGTGGCTCCTCCAGCGTGCGGGCGGGAGCGGCGGAGGTGTCTTCGATGGCGGACATGGGCGGGGCCGTGCGTAGGGAGGGGAATCAGCGGGCCAGGTGGGTGCCGATCCACCACAGATGGCCTTCGGGGTCGCGCAGTCCGGCGGTGCGGTCGCCGTAGGGCTGGTCGGTTGGCGGGGACACGCTGTCCGCGCCGGCGGCCAGGCCTGCGGCATGGCAGGCGTCCACGTCCGGCACGTAGACGTGGGTGGAGCAGCGTACGGGTTGGCGTCCGTCGGGGCGCTCGCCGAGCATCACCACCGAATCGTCGATACGCACTTCGGCGTGCATGACCGAGCCGTCCTCGCGCGCCTTGCGATAAAGCTCCTGCGCACCGAAGGTCGCCTGCAGGAAGGCCAGCATGGCGTGCGCGTCAGCCACCAGCAGGTAGGGCGAGACCGCGTTGTGGCCGGCGGGCTTGTGCATGGGCATCGGCAGATCCGTTGGGGACGAGGGCAAGCGCCGGCAGCCGGCAAGGCCGGCGTCGTTGGGTGGGTGTTGCCCGAAGCGCGCACGATAGCGGGAGCGCTACCGGCGCGGTAGCGCGCAGTTCTCAAACCAGCCTTGAGCGAGGGTCAAGACACGCGGCGGCGCTCCGGTGCGGCGCCCCGGCTGCGCTCGCGCGCCAGCAGTTCGCGCTTGCGTTCCACGCCCCAGCGCCAGCCGCCCAGCGAGCCGTCCTCGCGCACCACGCGGTGGCAGGGCACGATCAGCGCCAGGCGGTTGTTGCCGCAGGCGTTGCCGATCGCGCGGGCGGCGTTGGGATCGCCCAACTCCGTGGCGAGCGCGCGGTAGCTGCGCGTCTGGCCGGCGGGGATGCGGGTGAGCGCCTCCCACACGCGCCACTGGAACGCGGTCGCCGCGATGTCCAGCGGCGGCATGGCGGGCGCGGCGGCGTCGCTCCAGCCCAGTTCGCTGGCGATGCGCGCGATCACCGCGTCCAGCCATTCCTCGCGTCCGGCATCGACGCGCTCGCGCGTGGCGTGGGGGAATTCGTCGGCAAGGCCGCGCTCAAGCGTCGCGTCGTCATCGCCCAGGTTGACCGCGCAGATGCCGCGCGTGGTGGTAGCCACCAGTAGCCGGCCCAGCGGCGTGCCGGTGGTGGTGTAGCGAATGCTGGCCCCGGCGCCGCCAGCGCGGTAACTGGCCGGGGTCATGCCGAGCAGGCGGTTGCTGTGTTCGTAGACGCGGCTGCCGGAGCCGAAGCCGGCCTCGTAGACCGCATCGGTCACGGCCGAGCCCTCGCGCAGGGCCGCCTTGAACTGGCCGAAGCGCCGTGAGCGGTGGTACTCGGCCGGACTCATGCCGAAGCGCCGGCGGAAGGCGCGCTGCAGGTAGGTCGGGCTCAGCGCGACCGCACTGGCCAGGGCGTCCAGGCTGAGCGCGGTATCGGCCTCGTCGAGCAGCCGGCGGGCCTGTTCAAGCGGTTCGATGGCGGACATGGCGGCGTTCCGGTTTCCAGATGACGCCAGTCTGGCGGGACGGCCGCGGGGCGGCCATCCGCTTCTTGCACGTCAACGCGCGACCGGGCGACCCTCGTGCAACACCACGAAATCGCCTTCGAGCACCTGCGGACGCGAACCGGGGGCGGGCGCCGAACGGCCGACGGCACGCGCGCGGTTCCACTGGCGCAGCGCCAGCCACAGCCCGCCGCCGACCAGCAGGACGCCAGCGACGACCAGGCCGAACACCAGCATCACGCCCAGCACGGCGACCCCCACGACCAGCGACAGGGCGCGCGCGAGCGGGTGGCGGGGACGGGAAGACGGCAGCTGGAACAGGCGCATGTTAAAAATCCGTGTGGTAAAATCAACGACTTACGTGCGCAACGATGGGGCTTTCACGCCCCCGAGGCAAGTGCCGATGGACCTACCCACAGGGGCGCTTTGCCGCCTCGATCACATTCCCGACGGCACTGCCGCGGCCGTCGACGCGGTGCTGCCCGACGGGCCGGAGAACCTGATCGTGCTGCGCGACGGCGAGGAGGCGCGCGCCTGGGTCAACGTCTGCCCGCACGCCGGGCGCCGGCTGGACTGGGCGCCGGGCCAGTTCCTGATCAGCCGCGGCACGCTGATCTGTGCCGTGCACGGAGCGAGCTTCCGGACCGGGGACGGCTTCTGCGTGGGCGGGCCGTGCCGCGGGCAGTCGTTGCGCGCGGTGCCGGTGAGGGTGGAGCGCGGGGTGGTCTGGCTGGCCGACGATTGAGCGCCTCTCCGCTCGGGGAGAGAGGTGGGCCGGCCGGCGCTCGCGGGAATGCTCCCGGCATGAGTGAGGGGCTGCGGTTGTCGTTCGTGCGGCGGCTCGGCGACTTGGCTCGCCTGCTGCGGGCTTCCGATCGCCTGCCGGCGCCCGGATCACTTTCCTCGAAAAAAAAGTAACGGGAGGAATGGCCTGCCAGTCCCGCTGAAGACAAGAGCGAGGCAGCAAGCGTGCGAGGTTGTGTAAGTTCGCCTCGCGCTGCTCCTCTCCCTCCGGGAGAGGTTGGGGTGGGCGGCCGGAGCTCGCGGGAATGGCCGCAGAAGCGCTGCCTTGCCAGTCGTTCTTGCGCAGTCTCTCCGCGACCTGGCTCGCCTGCGGCGGCCAACAGAAAAAGCCCGGCTTGCGCCGGGCCTCTTCTGGTTCCATGCCGGCGGGCCTTCCCTGGCCCGCCAGCCAAACCTTGCGTCAGGGGTTGTTGACGCGATCGACCGAGCCGGCGGTCTGGTAGATCAGGCCGGACAGCGGCAGCAACTGGCTCAGGAAGCGGTTCCACTTGGTGATGCCGGCCGCGCCGACCCACACCACGTCGCCCGGCTTCACGCGGAAGTTGTCCGCCAGGGCATAGGACGCCGGCGAGCGTGCGTTGAGGTGGAACACCTGCGCGGGCGTCTGGGTGAGCTTCTCCGAACCGCGGATCACGTACACGGCATTGCCCGAGGAAGTGATCGGGCTCAGGCCGCCGGCACGACCCAGCGCCTGGGTGAGGGTCAACGCGGTGGTCTTGAAGGTGATGGCCTGCGGACGGATCACCTCGCCCACGACGTAGACCTCCTTGTTGTCGTTGAACGGCAGGAACAGCCGGTCACCGGGCTTGAGATAGATCTGACCCTGGGCGCTCTGGTTGAGTTCGGTCAGGTCGATCGGATAGGTCTTGCCGTCACGGGTCAGCGTGAACCCGGAAAGGTCCGCCTCCTGCGTGTTGATGCCCGCCACGCCGATCGCCTGGGACAGCGTGACCGGCACCGAGTTGAGCACCTGGGCGTCGGTGTGCTGGAAGGCGCCCTCCAGGGTGACCCGATGGCTGCCGTAGCCGACCACGTTGACGTCCACCTGCGGCTCGCGCACGAAGCTGCTCAGCTTCTTGGTCAGCGCCTGGCGCAGTTCCTCGACGGTGAGCCCGGCCGCCTTGATGGTGCCGGCGTAGGGATAGAACAGCGTGCCGTCAGGGCGCACCAGGCGGCCGTTGGCCACGGTCTGCTGCTGCGAGCCCGCGGGCGAGGTCAGCTCCGGGTGGTCCCACACGGTGATGTACAGCGTGTCACCGGCGCCGATGCGGTAGTCCTCGGGCTGGTAGGACAGCAGTTCCTGCGGAACCGTGCTGGCTTGCGCCTCGCTGCTCTCCACCAGCTCGGGCGTGATCTGCACCAGCTGCATGTGGCTGTCCTCGCGTTGCAGCGCACCCTCGTCCATGCGCTGGCCGGGAACGATCGCGCAGCCGTTCAGCGCGAAGGCGAAGAGAAGGAGGGCTACTGCGGGTAGCGTTTTCATAATGCGTCCTTTCTGCTGGGCCATGCGGGAGATAATCGTGACGGTTTAATGAAGGAGGTCGTCCGAACGCTCGCGTAATGGCAGGTTGTGGCTAATGGCTTGGGTTAATGCGAGTTGGTGTATCTGTGCTTATTGACGATGCCGGGCGGCAGTGCCCCGCCGGGCACCGCCGACGGGGCCTGAGCGTTTCGTCCACCGATGCGGTCCAGTGGAGCGACGGGGTGGACGCCGGCCCTCGCCGACGGCTGGCCGGCCGATGCCGGGATCCCGTGGGTGGCGCGCGAAGCCTTGGAGGCCAAGGCCTGGCCGACCACGAGCAAACCGGCAAGCGGAAGCACGAGCTTCAACATGTGCATGGGTTGGGCCCCCCGAGGATTGGAACGGTTGCCAAGCGGGCTCGACGATCTAACGCGATCATTCGTGAATGTCACGAGAAAGCGGGTTCTTCAAGTTGGCGTTATGCCGGGGCCAGCCCGCGTGAAGAAAAGATGCAGCGTTGGACGCATTTTCTTCACGTATATGAAGGGAGTGTCCAACATGATTTTTTCACGGAACAGGAGTTTAGACTGCCCGCTCTCTCGACCGGTTCGGCGTCCATCGCGCACCCGGCCGGCAGGGGCATCGACAGGGGCCACATGGCCTTGGGTACTCGGGAGTGTGGAGCGTGTTCAAGAACATCCTCGTGGTCTGCGTCGGCAACGTTTGCCGCAGCCCGGTAGCGGAATTCCTGTTCCGCCGCGAACTGGGCGAGCGCGACATCCACGTCAGCAGCGCCGGCCTGGGGGCGCTGGTGGGACGGCCGATCGACCAGCACGCCGCCGAGCTGCTCGAGGACGAGGGCATCGATGCCAGCGAACACCGTGCACGCCAGCTCGAGCCCTCGATGCTGCGCGAGGCGGACCTGGTCCTGGCGATGGAGCGCCGGCACCTCAATTCCGTGGTGAAGCTCGCCCCGGAGGCGAGCGGCAAGGTTTTCCTTTTAGACAAATGGCACGCGGGCAGCGACGTGCCGGATCCGTTTCGACGTTCGCGCAGTGTGTTCGAGCAAGTACACGCCTCAATCGAACGTGGCGTCGGCAGTTGGCTGCGCTACCTGTGAATCCTCCAGCCTAGGAATCGGGCTATGACCACCAAACAGACCTTCCCGTCCTCACCGCGTCGCGATGACGACATCGACCTGCACGCGCTGCTTGGCACGCTGCTCGACCACAAGTGGTTGATCATCGGCGTCACTGCCGTGTTCTTCGTGATCAGCGTGGTGTACGCCACCTTGACCACGCCGATCTACGAGGCCACTGCCACCGTCCAGGTGGAGCAGAAAGTCCCCACCCTGCCGGGCCTGGACGATCTGTCGCAGACGCTGGGCGCCAGCTCCTCGCAGGCCACTACCGAGATCGCGTTGATCACTTCGCGCACGGTCATCGGGCAGGCGGTGAACAACCTCAAGCTGGACGTCACCGCCCAGCCCGAGCGCTTCCCGGTGATCGGCGACTACATGGCGCGCAGCTACAAGCCACAGATGCCCGGTGACGTGGCGCCACCGTTCATGGGCATGGACAGCTACGACTGGGGCGGCGCCGAACTGGACATCTTCCAGCTCGACGTGCCCTCGGCGCTGCTGGACAAGCAGCTTCACCTGGTCGCCGGCGAGCACGGTACCTACACGCTGACCGACGCCGGGGACAACGTGCTGCTGACCGGCCGCGTGGGCGAGTCGGCCACCGGCAACGGGATCACCATGCAGGTGCAGGCACTGCACGCCAACCCGGGCACCGTGTTCGACGTGGCGCGCCATTCGCACCTGGGCACGATCACCGGCCTGCAGGGCGCCATCAACGCGACCGAGCAGGGCAAGGACTCGGGCATCATCGTGCTCACCTACGACAACACCGATCCGGTGCTGGCGACGCAGTTGCTCGACCAGATCAGCGCGCTGTATGTGCAGCAGAACGTGGAGCGCAACTCCGCCGAAGCGGCCAACAGCCTGAAGTTCGTCAAGGAGCAGCTGCCCAAGGTCAAGATGGACCTGGAGAAGGCGACCGCCGCGCTGAACGCGTTCCAGATGCGCGCGCATTCGGTCGACATCAGCCTGCAGACCAAGGGCCTGCTCGACCAGACGGTGGCGCTGGATACGCAGATCGAGAACCTGCGCATGCAGATGGCCGACGTCGAGCGCAAGTACACCTCCAACCATCCGACCTACCAGGCCCTGGCCGCGCAGATCGGGCAGTTGCAGGCCAAGAAGAACGCCCTGGAGAAGCAGGTCGGCCACCTGCCCGATACACAGCAGGAACTGCTGCGCCTGACCCGTGACGTGCAGGTCAGCAACGAGACCTACACCAACCTGCTCAACCAGGCCCAGCAGCTCGACATCGCCCGCGCCGGTACCGTCGGCAACGTGCGCGTGGTCGATCGCGCCGCGACCAACACCAACCGTCCGGTGTGGCCGCCGAAGACCATCCTGGTGCTGGCCGGCACGGCGCTGGGTGGCCTGCTCGCGCTTGCCTTCATTTTCATCCGCCAGCTGCTCAACCGCGGCGTCGAAGACCTGGCCGCCATCGAGCACGTCGGTCTGCCGGTCTACGCCTGCGTGCCGCTGTCGGCGGCCGAGCGCGAGATCACCGATCGCAATGGCCGCGTGCGACGAGGCGCGTACGCCCAGCACCTGCTGGCGCAAAGTGCGCCGGACGACCTCGCGGTCGAGGCGCTGCGCAGCCTGCGCACCAGCCTGCACTTCGCCCGCCTGGAAGCGAAGAACAACCTGCTGATGATCTCCAGCCCGGGCCCGGGCGCCGGCAAGACCTTCGTCGGTTCGAACCTCGCGGCGGTGATCGCGCAGGCCGGCCAGCGCGTGCTGCTGATCGATGCGGACATGCGCAAGGGCGCGCTGCACACCGTGGTCGGCGGTCGCCCGGAGCAGGGCCTGTCCGAACTCATCTCCGGCCAGATCGGCCTATCCGAGGCCGTGCGCACGGTGGAGGGGGCGAACAACCTCTACTTCATCGCGCGCGGCAAGGTCCCGCCGAATCCGTCCGAGCTGCTGATGCATTCGCACTTCACCGCGCTGCTGGAGAAGCTCAAGCCGCGCTTCGACCTGATCATCATCGACACCCCGCCGATCCTGGCGGTGACCGATGCGGCGGTGATCGGCCACCACGTGGGCACCAGCCTGATGGTCGTGCGCTTCGGCGTGAACCAGGCGCGCGAGATCGCGCTGGCCAAGCAGCGCTTCGAGCAGAACGGCGTGCCGGTCAAGGGCGCGATCTTCAACGCGGTCGAGAAGCGCAGCGCGGGCTACTACGCCTACGCGTACTACGAGTACGCCGGCGCCAAGGCCTGATCACGCATTCGCTATCGCAATAAGGAACGACACATGACACTGAAAGTCACCCTGTTCGGCACCGGCTACGTGGGCCTGGTCACCGGCACCTGTCTCGCGGAGATGGGCAACCACGTCCTGTGCGTGGACGTCGACGCGGGCAAGGTCTCGCGGCTCAAGAACGGCGAGGTGCCGATCTACGAGCCGGGCCTCTCGCCGATGGTCAAGCGCAACCACGAGAGTGGCCGGCTGGACTTCACCACCGACGCGGCGCAGGGCATCGACCACGGCGACGTGATCTTCATCGCCGTGGGCACGCCGCCGGACGAGGATGGCAGCGCCGACCTGCGCTACGTGCTCGAAGTGGCGCGCAGCATCGGCCAGCACCTGAACCGCTACGCGGTGGTGGTGAACAAGTCGACCGTGCCGGTGGGCACCGCCGACAAGGTGCGCGCGACCATCGCCCAGGCGCTGGCTGAGCGCGGCGCGGTGATCCCCTTCGACGTGGTCTCCAACCCCGAGTTCCTCAAGGAAGGCGACGCGGTGGAAGACTGCCTGCGCCCGGATCGCATCGTGATCGGCAGCTCCAGCGAGCGCGCCACCGCCGTGCTGCGCAAGCTCTACGCGCCGTTCA